>NZ_JBHVST010000081.1:0-53180 GCF_042885015.1 Streptomyces sp. NPDC058086
CGGGGCAATCCTGCACCAAAACCGGGGTTTTTTTTTTTCCCACCTACTTGCACAAACCCGCCATTTTTTTACCCGGTTCCTATGTTGGGGCGGGGCCCTTTGTCGCCCCCGCCCCTCACTTCTGTCGTCGTGCATCGTGGTGCTCAGATCACCGAGCCGTTCGGTGACCCGGCGGCGCTGCTGCTCGCGGGCACGCTCGCGGAACTGCTGCGCGGAGCGCTGGCAGTGGTGCTCGCGGGGATACTGGAGGCGGGGCCGCTGGCGGTGTCGGTGGTGGACGGCGTCGTCGTCGGAGTGGGTGTCGGAGTGGGTGTCGGGGTCGGTGTCGGGGTGGGTGTCGGGGTGGGTGTCGGCGTCTTGGACGGCGTCGGCGAGGGCGTCTTGGACGGCGTCTTCGACGGGGTCTTGGACGGCGACTTGGACGGACTGCTGGAGGTCCCCTTCGTCCCACTCGGGCTGCCCGAAGGCCGCCCGCTCGTGCTCGTCGGCGGCGTCGGGTCGTCCGAGGTCCCGTACGTGCCGTCGGGGCCCGGATCCGTCGGCGTGGTCACCACGCCCGCGTCGCTGCCGTCCCCGCCCTTCTTCGCCTTGTCGGCGCCGAGGCTGTCGTCCTGGCCGCCCTGGCTGGCCGAGGGGTTGACGCCGACCTTCTCGGACGGGTTGTCGGTGTTGTTGTTCGAGGTCGCGCCGAGGGTCACCACGGTGCCGAGCACCGCGACGAGCAGCGCACCCGCGCCCGCGGCCACCAGGTTGCGCCGGGTGCCGGTCACCAGGCGGGTGCCCACGCCCACGCGCTTCGACGCCGGGCCCGGTTCGGCCCGATTGGTGACCAGCGTCGAGGGCTCCCCGGCCGGGGCGGACAGCACGAACGCGGCCGGTACGCCGCCGGGCGGCGATGCCGACTCCTCGTGCCGCGCGTCGGGCACCTCCTCGCCCGCCGCCGTGCGCCCACCGGGCAGTACGGCCCCGGAGCGGTCGGCGACCAGCGCGAGGGCCCTGCGGCCCGCGACGGTGCCACGTTTGTCGGCGAGGGCGCCACGCAGCCCGATGGAGGACTCCAGCTCGACACGGGCCCGGTCCAGCTGACCGCCACAGAGCGCGAGGATGCCCAACTCGTGGTGGAAGTAGGCCTGTTCGCCGACCTCGCCGGCGAGCCGGGAGGCCTCCGCGCCGGAGCGCAGCGCGCGCTCCCAGGCGTTCCAGTTCAGTCCTGCGGCGAAGGCGGGCGCGGCCGTGCGGGCCAGCTGCACGGCGACGCTCTCGTCCCGCTCGTCGGCCGGAGGCGTGGTGAGCGGGACCAGGACGGTGAGGGCGGCGAGCACGGCGTCGGCCTCGGCGCAGACCCGTTCCGGGGTGACCGAGGGGTGTCCGGCCCACCAGGTGTAGTGCTGGGCCGCGGTGCGGGCCTGCTCCTCCAGCACGTCGGCGTATCCGGCGGCCTCCAGCTGGGCCTGCACACCGGCGGCGAGCCGGTAGCGGGAGCCGACCGGGGAGACCAGCGCGCAGCCCGCCAGTTCGGCGAGCGCGGCGTCGGCGTGGGTGTCGTCCACGAGGGCGGGCAGATGCGTCTGGTGAGGCACCTCACCGCCGAGCGCGATGGCGAAGCGCAGGGTGGCACGGGCCGACCCGCTCAGGCGGGAGGCGAGCAGCGCGGCGGGCGCGGCCCCCTCGGCGAGCGAGGGCAGCGGTACGTCGTGATCGTCGGCGGCCTCGAAGGGCGCGTCGACCGGCAGGTCGACCGGGGCGTCCTGGAAGACGCCGAAGTCGTCGAAGGCGTCCTCCTTGGCCCGCAACTGGTCGCGCTGTCGCAGCAGGGCGCCGGCCTGCATGAAGCGCAGCGGCAGGCCCTCGGACTCGAACCAGAGGTCGCCCGCCCAGTTCGCCTCCTCCTCGGTCAGCACGCGTCCGACGGTCCGCTCCAGGAGCTCGAGGCCGCCGCTGCGGTCGAGTCCGGCGAGGAAGACCTCTTCGAGGAGGGAGTCGGTGGAGGGCGCGGGGACGTCGGGGGTCGCGGCGATGACGAAGGCGCACTCGGGAGTGGCGTCGAGGAGTTCGTCAAGCGCGGTGCCGCCGATCTCCACGTCGTCGAGGACGACGACCGCGCCGATCCCGTGGACGAGTTCGAGCAGTTCGTCCCGTTCGGGGCGGTACAGGGCAGCGTTGTAGACGGCGGCGAACAGGTCGTACAGCAGGTCGGTCGCCGTGCGCCGGTATCCGGAGAGGCGGACGACGCCGTCGGGGGCGAGGTCCGCGCAGTCGTCGGCGACGGCGTCGAGCAGGCTGGTGCGGCCGGAGCCGGCGGGGCCGGTGAGGCGTACGGAACGCCCGCGCGCCAGCAGGCGGACGAGCCGCTCGCGATCCTCCTGGCGCTCCAGGAGCGGCAGTCGGGGCTGGGCGGGGCCCGGCGGTACGGGCGGCAGAGCGGCGCGGGCCAGATCGGCACGCTCGGCGGCACTGAACTTCGTGGGCCGCTGCGGTCGCTCTCCCGGCGGGCAAGCCTCTATCTCGCTGCCGTCGACGGGGTTGACCGTGAGCAGGAAGTCGCCCGAGACGAGTTGGACGGTACGGGCGAGTGCGGGTGTGTGCTGACCCAGGTCGGCGGTGAGCGCATCACGCGGCGGGCGCGAGCGAGGCGCCTGGCCGTCGTCGTCATGGCCGTATTCTTCGGGTCCCCGGTTGTTCGGGTCCATGTTCCAAGCCCCCCAAAAGCGTCGTGTGCGGATCTTGTCGCCGGGAGTCCGGTGACAAGGACCCAGGCCCCTCCCGGCCTTGCTGCACACCGCGCTGTCGCTTCTGGTCCGGTGCCCGCTCGCAGGGTTTCGGGTGGCGGGCAGCCGAACCCTAAACCTTCGCACAGTATCTCCGACAGGCCGGGGTACCGCGCCGTCCGAGACGTCACAGTCTCGTGAGGATTGTGCGCGAGGTGCGTTTCGTACGCCGCTCAGGAGGCGTACGCCGGGTCACACCCGGGGCAGTGACTCGACACCGATGCCGCCCTCGATCGCGAGGATCCGGTGCAGCCGGGTGGCCACCAGCAGGCGCTGCATCTGTGGTGGTACGCGGCGCAGCACGAGCCGCCGGCCGCACCGCCCGGCCCTTCGGTGGGCCCCCATGATGACACCGAGGCCGGTGGCGTCCCAGGAGTCCAGCTCGGACAGGTCCAGCACCAGGTCGCCGACTCCGTCGTCGACGGCCGAGTGCAGGACCGTACGGGCGTCCGCCGCGCTGCGTACGTCGAGGCGGCCCCCGACGACCAGCTCGGCGTGGTCGCCCCTGATGTACATATGCGCTCCCCGAGAGTGCGTCTCGTACTCTGCGTCAGTCTTTCTGCGTCGGTGTCGGTCCGCAGTTTTGCGTGTGCACCGTCTGACTGGCTTGAGGCCGCAGAGGTTGCCGTCTGTAAGCGAACCGATACCGAATTCACCTCATGGGGTGACACCCCAGAGGCACGTGCGGTTTCCGTGACGGGTGATGCTGGATGACTCGGTTGATTCAGTGCTTGTAGAAGCCCTGCCCGCTCTTGCGCCCGATGTCACCGGCGTCAACCATCCGGCGCATCAGCTCCGGCGGGGCGAACTTCTCGTCCTGCGTCTCGGTGTAGATGTTGCCGGTGGCGTGCAGGAGGATGTCGACGCCCGTGAGGTCGGCCGTGGCGAGCGGGCCCATGGCGTGACCGAAGCCCAGTTTGCAGGCGAGGTCGATGTCCTCGGCGGTGGCCACGCCGGACTCGTACAGCTTGGTGGCCTCGACGACGAGCGCCGAGATGAGACGGGTCGTCACGAAGCCGGCCACGTCACGGTTGACGACGATGCAGGTCTTGCCGACGGACTCGGCGAACTCCCGCGCGGTCGCGAGGGTTTCGTCGCTCGTCTTGTAGCCGCGCACCAGTTCGCACAGCTGCATCATCGGTACGGGTGAGAAGAAGTGGACGCCGACGACCCGCTCCGGGCGCTCGGTGGCCGCGGCGATCTTCGTGATCGGGATGGCGGAGGTGTTCGAGGCGAGCACGGTGTCGTCCCGCACGATCTTGTCGAGCGCGCGGAAGATGTCGTGCTTGACCTCGAGCTTCTCGAAGACGGCCTCGACGACGATGTCCGCGTCCGCGGCGGCGTCGAGATCGGTGGTCGCGGTGATCCGGCCGAGCGCGGCATCGGCGTCGTGCGCCTCCAGCCTGCCCTTGCTCACGAACTTGTCGTACGAGGCCTTGATGCCGTCGATGCCTCGCGTGAGCGCCTCGTCCGTGACATCGCGCAGAACGACGTCCCAGCCCGCCTGCGCGGACACCTGGGCGATACCGGACCCCATGAGCCCGGCTCCGATGACGGCGAGCTTCCCTGCCACTGTGCGACTCCCCTGACGCGGTGTTTATGTCTGCCTCTCGGGCGGACACTAGCGCTCGTGAGGGCCTGTGTGACCGGTAAGTAATGCGCGTCACGTCTCATCTGACGGACATCACACCGGATGGCTCACCCCGCGTCGCGGACCGCGTAGTTGAGCACCTTCTCGCTCAACAACTCCTCCATGTCATCGAGGAGAAGAAGTACCTCACGTGATACTTCGCCCGGATTGCGGCCGGCCATCATCTGCCGGCCGATGACGGCCATGACCGTCTGGTGGACCCAGTTGACCTGTCCTGCGATCAGGCCGGGCAGCGGGTCGTCGGCGGACGCGCCGGTCTCCTCGCGCAGCGCCTCCTCCAGGTTGTCGAGCACCTCCTGACCGATCGCCCACAGCCGTGAGCGGAGTGCGGGAGCCTCGTGGATGACCTGCATGAAGCGCGCGTATCCATCCATCAGGCCGACCCGCGGCGAGACCGCGGCGACCTCGTCACGCAGTTCGCGCAGCACGGCGGCGGCGGCCGACTCCCCCTTCTCCCGGCCACGCACCCAGCGGGCGAGCCGGTCGACGACGCCCTGGGAGCGGTCGAGGAAGAGGTCCTCCTTGGTCGGGAAGTAGTTGTAGACGGTGTTGACGGAGACGTCCGCGGTGTCCGCGACCTCCGCGACCGTCACCGCGTCGAAGCCGCGCTCCAAGAACAGACCGGTGGCGACATCCGAGATGTACTGCCGGGTCTGCCGCTTCTTCCGCTCCCTGAGCCCTTCAGCCATGTCCGCATCGTAGCTTCGCTGGAGCCGATGAAACCTTGGGCGCACAGAAATCTTGGATGCAATGAAATCTTAGAGTCATTGCAAACTTTCAGTGACTCTGTTTCTCTGAGGGCATGGCAATCATCAGTACGGCCGGTCTGGCGCGTACCTTCCGGACGAAACGCGGCCTCGTGGAGGCCGTCCGCTCCATCGACCTCACCGTGCGGCCCGGCGAGATCCTCGGCTTCCTCGGCCCGAACGGCGCGGGCAAGACGACCACGCTGCGCATGCTCACCACCCTGCTGAAGCCCACCGGCGGCGCGGCCACCGTCGCGGGCTGCGATCTCGCCACCGACCCGGCCGGGGTGCGCCGCGCCAGCGGCTATGTGGCGCAGTCGGGAGGCGTCGACCCGCACGTGACCGTGCGGGAGGAACTGGTCACCCAGGGTCGGCTGTACCGCCTGCCGAGGGCTCAGGCACAGGAACGGGCCGAGGAATTGGCGCACGACCTCGGGCTGACCGGACTGCTCGACCGCAGGACGGCCGCGCTCTCCGGCGGTCAGCGCCGCCGCCTGGACATCGCGATGGCGCTCACGCACCGCCCGCGGGTGCTGTTCCTGGACGAGCCGACGACCGGCCTGGATCCGGCCAGCCGCGCGGACCTGTGGGACCTGGTCCGCCGGCTGCGCGACGAGCACGGCACCACGGTCTTCCTGACCACGCACTACCTCGACGAGGCGGACGCCCTCTCCGACCGGCTCGTGATCGTCGACCGGGGAGTGGTCGTGGCCGACGGCACACCGAGCGCGCTGAAGCTGACGCACGGCGGTGCGCCCGACGCGTCGCTCCAGGACACGTTCCTCGCGATCACCGGGCGCGGCCCGGCACCCACCGACTCCGCCCCCGTGGCCGTATAGGACGTAGAGGACCCAGGAACCGATGCTTCTCCACGACACCGCGCTGATCTTCGGGCGCTACGCCCGCCAGACCCTCCGCTCCCGCTTCGCGATGCTCTTCGGCATCCTGATGCCGCTGCTGTACCTGCTCTTCTTCGGCCCGCTCCTGACCGGTCTGCCGCTCGGCTCGCGGGGCGACTCCTGGCAGGTCCTGGTCCCCGGACTGCTGCTTCAACTCGGGCTGTTCGGAGCCGCGTTCGCCGGTTTCACCATCATCATCGAGAAGAGCCAGGGAATCGTGGAACGGATGCGGGTCACCCCCGTGAGCCGGCTCGCGCTGCTACTCGGCAGGGTCCTGCGCGACGCCGCCCTCTTCGTCTTCCAGGCGGTGCTGCTGGTCCTGGCGGCACTGGCGATGGGGCTGCGCGCGCCACTCGCCGGCATCCTGATCGGCTTCGCGTTCGTCGCCCTGCTCACCCTCTCCCTCGCCTCCCTCTCCTACGCCCTGGCCATGAACGTCCGCACCCCGCAGGAGTTCGGCCCCGCCATCAACGCCCTGACGATGCCGGCCATGCTCCTGTCCGGCCTGATGCTCCCGATGACACTGGCTCCCGGCTGGCTGGACGTGCTCTCGCACTTCATGCCGTTCCGCTATCTGGTGGACGCGGTGCGGGACGCGTACGTGGGCTCGTACGCCACGGCCCACATGCTGTACGGCGTCCTGGTCGCCCTCGGCTTCGCGGCGCTCTCCGTGACGGTGGGCACACGTGTCTTCCGGAAGGCCGGAGCATAACTACGCTGGCCCCATGGTCAATCTGACGCGCATCTACACCAGGACCGGCGACCAGGGCACCACCGCTCTCGGGGACATGAGCCGGGTCGCCAAGACCGATCCCCGGATCTCGGCCTACGCGGACGCCAACGAGGCGAACGCGGTCCTCGGGACGGCGATCGCACTGGGCGGCCTCGACGAGGAGGTCGTCGCGGTCCTCACCCGGGTGCAGAACGACCTCTTCGACGTCGGCGCGGACCTGTCGACCCCGGTGGTCGAGGACCCGAAGTTCCCGCCCCTGCGTGTCGAGCAGTTCTACATCGACAAGCTGGAGGCGGACTGCGACCGCTTCAACGACGAGCTGGAGAAGCTGCGCTCCTTCATCCTGCCCGGCGGCACCCCGGGCGCGGCACTGCTGCACCAGGCGTGCACGGTCGTACGCCGCGCCGAGCGGTCGACATGGGCGGCGCTGGAGGTCCACGGCGACGTCATGAACCCGCTGACCGCCACCTATCTGAACCGGCTCTCCGACCTGCTGTTCATCCTCGCCCGCACCGCGAACAAGGAGACCGGGGACGTGCTGTGGGTGCCGGGGGGCGAGCGCTAGCCGGAGGCAAGCCCTATCCGTCGGACCGGCCCTGGGTGACCGGGGCCCGTTTGGGCCGGAGCAGATACGTCAGGGCGATCAGGCCGTGGATCGCCAGCGCCCGTAGCGCCACCCACTGGAAGGCGCGCAGCGACGAGGTGTCGCCGACGCCCACGAACCAGATCGCGGCCTGGAGGAGGGCGCACGCGACGGTCGCCGCGAGGAGGGTGCGGAGCCAGAGGCGGCCCTCGTGGGCGGCCCGGGGCAGGCCGAAGCGCGGGGGCTTCGGCGGGGGCGGGCCACCGGCCAGGCGGTGGGCGGCGTGGCCGTCCAACCAGCGGATCGTGCAGTGGCCGTACGCGACGGTGAAGCCGATGTAGAGCGCGGCCAGGCCGTGTTCCCAGCTCGGCTCGGCGCCGTTCCTGAGGTCGATCGCCGTCACCACGAAGAGCACCACCTCCAGCAGCGGCTCACACAGCAGCAGAGCCACGCTCGTGCGGCGCAGCCTCAGCAGATAACGGGCGGCGAGGCCCGCGGCCAGCAGCACCCAGAAACCGGCCTCGCACGCGACGATCAACCCGACGATCACGGTTCGCTCCTCTCGGTCACCCCTCCAGGCTCGCGTCCGGGGCGGCTCGGATCGTCGTCGTCGGTGACGAAGTCCCGGTACATCGAAAGATGCAGTTCCGGACCCTTCCCGGGCATCAGGCGGTGAGCCGGTGCGCCGTGTTGGATGGAGTCATGGATGGAGTCATGGCCGGGCGACCGCCCCGCCCCCACCGCGACGACGTGGGCATCGCGATCGGCGGACTGCTCGGCGGGCTCTTCCTGTGGAGCGTCGGTCTCTACAGCCGCAGGCCGGACGATCCGATGTCCCGTGTGGACCAGGGCTGGGCCGTCCTGGTGCCGCTGGCCGTGATGGCCTGCTGCGAACTGCTGCGCCGGACACGGCCGCGCACCGCCCTGCTCGTGGGCACACTCGCGCTCGTCGCCGACCTGCTGACCCGCGGCAGCCTGGCCACGGTCGTGATGTTCACGGACCTGGTCTACGCGGCCGTCCTGTACGGCTCCCCCGGCGCGGCCCGCCGCATCCCCTGGATCACCGGGCTGATCACGGTGATCGCGACCGTGTGGCCGGTCGCAGCCTGGCACAAGCCGGAGGGGCTGCTGATCGGCGCGTTCACCGGCCTGGTGACGTTCACCCCCGCCGCCACCGGCTGGATCGTCCGCAACCACCGCGACACCGCGGTAGCCGAACGGCTGCGCGCCGAACAGACGGCCTTGCTAGCCGAGATGGACCGCGCCCACGCCGTCACCGCCGAACGAGCCCGGATGGCAAGAGAGTTGCACGACATGGTGGCCAATCACCTCTCCGCGATCGCGATCCACTCCACGGCCGCGCTCTCCATCGACGACCCGAAGACGTCCAAGGACGCGCTCGCCGTCATCCGTGAGAACAGCGTCGAGGGGCTCGCGGAGATGCGCCGGCTGATCGGGATCCTGCGCGACGGCAGCGACGACCGCGAGCCGTCCGCCGCACCCACCCTCGGCGGACTCGGCGCCCTGGTGGCCGGCGCCCGCACCAACGGACTCGACGTCACGCTCACCACCGAGCACGGCAAGGTGCCCGCCCCGGTCGAGCTCGCCGCGTACCGCATCGTCCAGGAGTCGCTGACCAACGCCCTCAAGCACGCACCCGAGGGCCGTGTCGCGGTGACGCTCACCCAGCGGGACGGCTCGCTCGCCGTCGCGGTCACCAGTCCGTACGGCGGTCCGAGCGGCCCCCGCGCCCCCGGTTCCGGCGCCGGTCTCGTGGGGATGCGGGAGCGGGCCGACCTGCTGGGCGGCAGCTTCGAGGCGGGGCCCGAGCCCTCCCCCGACAGCGGGAACGGCAAGAACAGCAGGGACGGCAGGGACGGCAAGATCTGGGCCGTACGCGCCACCCTGCCCCTCGTCCAAGGAGGACCCGAATGATCCGCGTGCTCGTCGCCGAGGACCAGTCCGCCGTGCGGGCCGGGCTCGTCCTCATCCTGCGCAGCGCGCCCGACATCGAGGTGGTCGGCGAGGCCGCGGACGGCGAGCAGGCGGTCGCGCTCGCCCGCGAGCTCCGCCCGGACCTCGTTCTGATGGACGTGCAGATGCCCCGGCTCGACGGAGTGTCCGCCACCCGTCAGGTCGTCGCCGAGCAGCTCGCCGACGTGCTCGTGCTCACCACCTTCGACCTCGACGAGTACGTCTTCGGGGCGCTGCGCGCGGGCGCCTCGGGGTTTCTGCTGAAGAACACGGAGGCGAGGGATCTGCTGGTGGCGGTGCGGACGGTGGCGAGCGGCGAGGGGCTGATCGCCCCGGCCGTGACGCGTCGGCTGATCGCCGAGTTCGCCGCGAAGCCGGTACGGGAGCCGAGCGCCGACCCGGCCGTGCTCGACGCGCTGACGCGCCGGGAGCGGGAGGTGCTGTCCTGCCTGGGTGAGGGGCTCTCCAACGCGGAGATCGCGGGACGGCTGGACATGGCGGAGGCGACGGTGAAGACCCACGTCAGCCGTCTGCTGGGGAAGCTGGAGCTGCGTAGTCGGGTCCAAGCGGCCGTGCTGGCGCAGGAGTTGGGGGTCTGACTCACCGCGCGGGTGCACTGGTCCAGACCTATTGACCTATGGTCCAGACCTTTCTATTCTCGCCGCACTGCGCTTAGCCATGCCCACGACATCCCCGAGGAGAGGCATCATGCGCTTCAGAACCAGAGTCCGACAGCGAACCGTGGCAGGACTCACCACTCTGCTGCTTCCGCTCGCCGCCCTCGTCGGGCTCGCGAGCCCCGCCTCGGCAGCCACCTCCGCCACCGCCACGTACACCAAGACCCAGGACTGGGGTACGGGCTTCGAAGGCAAGTGGACGGTCACCAACACCGGTACCACCAGCATCAGTTCCTGGACGATCGGCTGGGACTTCCCGTCCGGTACGTCCGTCACCTCGGCCTGGGACGCGGACGTCACCTCCTCCGGCACCCACTGGACCGCCAAGAACAAGTCGTACAACGGCACCCTCGCCGCGGGCGCCTCCGTCTCCTTCGGCTTCAACGGCGCCGGCACGGGATCCCCGACCAACTGCACTCTCAACGGCGGCAGTTGTGACGGCGGCACCACCGTCCCCGGTGACAACCCGCCGAGCACGCCCGGCACCCCCACCGCCTCCGCGATCACCGACACCTCGGTGAAGCTCTCCTGGAGCGCGGCCACCGACGACAAGGGCGTCAAGAACTACGACGTCCTGCGCGGCGGCACCAAGGTCGCCACCGTGACCACGACCTCGTACACGGACACCGGTCTGACCGCCGGCACCGACTACTCGTACACCGTCCAGGCCCGTGACACCGCCGACCAGACCGGTCCGGTCAGCGGCGCGGTCGCCGTGCACACCACGGGCGGCGGTACGACCCCGCCCCCGACCGGCAACGCCGTCAAGCTCGGCTACTTCACCGAGTGGGGCATCTACGGCCGCAACTACAACGTCAAGAACCTGGTGACCTCGGGCTCGGCGGCGAAGATCACGCACATCAACTACGCCTTCGGCAACGTCACCAACGGCCAGTGCGCGATCGGCGACTCCTACGCGGACTACGACAAGGCCTTCACCGCCGACCAGTCGGTCAGCGGCGTCGCCGACACCTGGGACCAGCCGCTGCGCGGCAACTTCAACCAGCTGCGCGAGCTGAAGGCCAAGTACCCGAACATCAAGATCCTCTGGTCCTTCGGCGGCTGGACCTGGTCCGGCGGCTTCGCCCAAGCCGCGGCCAACCCGACCGCCTTCGCCCAGTCCTGCTACAACCTGGTCGAGGACCCGCGCTGGGCCGACGTCTTCGACGGCATCGACATCGACTGGGAGTACCCGAACGCCTGCGGTCTGTCCTGCGACACCAGCGGGGCCGCGGCCTACAAGAACCTGATGCAGGCCCTGCGCGCCAAGTTCGGCACGGGCAACCTGGTCACCGCGGCCACCACGGCCGACGGCACCTCCGGCGGCAAGATCGACGCCGCCGACTACGCGGGCGCCTCGCAGTACGTCGACTGGTACAACGTGATGACGTACGACTTCTTCGGAGCGTTCAACGCGCAGGGCCCGACCGCCCCGCACTCCCCGCTCACCTCGTACAGCGGCATCCCGACGCCCGGCTTCACCACCGCCGACGCGATCGCCAAGTTCAAGGCGAAGGGCGTGCCCGCGAGCAAGCTGCTGATCGGCATCGGCTTCTACGGCCGCGGGTGGACGGGCGTCACCCAGGACGCACCTGGCGGCACGGCCACGGGTCCGGCGGCGGGAACGTACGAGCAGGGCATCGAGGACTACAAGGTGCTGAAGACGTCCTGCCCCGCCACCGGCACGATCGCGGGGACGGCGTACGCGCACTGCGGCAGCAACTGGTGGTCCTACGACACCCCGGCGACCATCGGCACGAAGATGGCCTGGGCCAAGAGTCAGGGCCTGGGCGGCGCGTTCTTCTGGGAGTTCAGCGGAGACACCAGCAACGGTGAACTGGTGAGCGCCCTCACCGGCGGGCTCGGCTAGCCCTTAGGCCACATTGACGCGCTGACCGGGCGGGGCTGCCTCCAGCCACGCGAGGAAACCGGTCAGCGCGTCCTCGCTCATCGCCAGTTCCAGGCGGGTGCCCCGGTGCACGCAGGCCAGGATGATCGCGTCGGAGAGCAGGGCGAGTTCTTCCTCGCCGTCCGGGGTGCGGCGGCCGGCCACCTCGATCGCCGAGCGTTCCAGGACGCGGCGCGGGCGCGGGGAGTACGAGAAGACGCGATACCACTCGATGCGGTCGCCGTTGTAGCGGGCGACGCCGTAGCCCCAGCCTTTTCCGTTGGGGTCGCTCTTCTCCGGGACGTCCCAGCGCAGGCTGCAGTCGAACGTGCCCCCTGAGCGCTGGATCAGCCGGCGGCGGAGGCCGAAGACGAACAGCCCCACCACCACGAGCGCCACTACCAATCCGCACACAGTCAGAGCGAGGACCATCGACACCGACCTCCTCGTCTCCTAGGTAACGGAAAAGAAAAAACCTCCGCATTTGCCTCAGCCGCGGCGGGGGCCGGAGTGATCCGGTCCCCGCCGCGGCTGAGGCAAAGCATCACACAGCGCGGCGACTCAGCGCGCCGACACCGCCCGCAGACGGACGTCCGCGCGGCGCTCGGCGGAGGCATCGCCCTCCGCCTTCGCGCGCTCGAGCTCCCGCTCCACACGCTGGACGTCGATCTCGTCCGACAGCTCGGCGATCTCGGCCAGCAGTGACAGCTTGTTGTCGGCGAACGAGATGAAACCGCCGTGCACCGCGGCGACGACCGTTCCACCATCACTCGTACGGATGGTCACCGGGCCCGACTCCAGCACACCGAGCAGCGGCTGGTGACCGGGCATGACGCCGATGTCGCCGGACGCGGTACGCGCGACGACCAGGGTGGCCTCGCCGGACCAGACACTGCGGTCCGCGGCGACGAGCTCGACGTGCAGCTCAGCAGCCAAGGTGGGCTCCTCGGGTCACCACCCGGCATGGCCGCCGGGTGTTGGGTCAAAGTCTAATGGGCGTACGGAGGGGGACGGGACGCGCCCCGCGAGGTGCGGTCCCGTCCCCCTCCCTTACGAACACGAGTTCCTCAGGAACCGGAGTCCCTCAGATACGCGAGGTTCAGGAGACGCCGAGCTCCTTGGCGTTGGCCTTGAGGTCCTCAATGCCACCGCACAGGAAGAACGCCTGCTCCGGGAAGTGGTCGTACTCACCGTCGATGATCGCGTTGAAGGCCGCGATCGACTCGTCCAGCGGGACGTCCGACCCGTCGACGCCGGTGAACTGCTTGGCGACGTGGGTGTTCTGGGACAGGAAGCGCTCCACGCGACGGGCGCGGTGGACAGTGAGCTTGTCCTCCTCGCCGAGCTCGTCGATACCGAGGATCGCGATGATGTCCTGGAGGTCCTTGTACTTCTGCAGGACCGACTTGACCCGCATCGCGGCGGCGTAGTGATCCGCCGCGATGTAGCGCGGGTCCAGGATGCGGGACGTGGAGTCCAGCGGGTCCACGGCCGGGTAGATGCCCTTCTCGGAGATCGGACGGGACAGCACCGTCGTCGCGTCGAGGTGGGCGAACGTGGTGGCCGGGGCCGGGTCGGTCAGGTCGTCCGCGGGGACGTAGATCGCCTGCATCGAGGTGATCGAGTGACCACGGGTCGAGGTGATGCGCTCCTGGAGGAGACCCATCTCGTCGGCCAGGTTCGGCTGGTAGCCCACCGCGGAGGGCATACGGCCGAGCAGGGTCGAGACCTCGGAACCGGCCTGCGTGAAGCGGAAGATGTTGTCGATGAAGAACAGCACGTCCTGGTTCTGGACGTCACGGAAGTACTCCGCCATCGTCAGACCCGCGAGAGCCACGCGCAGACGGGTGCCCGGGGGCTCGTCCATCTGACCGAAGACAAGCGCGGTCTTGTCGATGACGCCCGAGTCCGACATCTCCTCGATGAGGTCGTTGCCCTCACGGGTGCGCTCACCGACACCGGCGAACACGGAGACACCGTCGTGGTTGTTGGCGACGCGGTAGATCATCTCCTGGATGAGCACCGTCTTGCCGACACCGGCACCACCGAACAGACCGATCTTTCCACCCTTGACGTACGGGGTGAGAAGGTCGATGACCTTGACGCCGGTCTCGAACATCTCGGTCTTCGACTCGAGCTCGTCGAAGCGCGGGGCCTTGCGGTGGATGGACCAGCGCTCGCCCTCGTACTTCTCGTCGGAGTTCAGCACCTCACCGAGGGTGTTGAACACCTTGCCCTTGGTGAAGTCGCCGACGGGGACGGTGATGCCCGTGCCCGTGTCGGTGACCGCGGCCTGGCGGACCAGACCGTCGGTGGGCTGCATGGAGATCGTGCGGACCAGGCCGTCACCCAGGTGCTGGGCGACCTCCAGGGTCAGCGTCTTCTTCTCGCCGGCGTTGGCCGGGTCGGCCACCTCGACGTGAAGGGCGTTGTAGATGTCCGGCATCGCGTCGACGGGGAACTCCACGTCGACGACCGGGCCGATGACCCGGGCGACGCGGCCCGTGGCAACGGCCGTCTCAGAAGTCGTCGTCATTACTTGTCACTCCCCGCGGTCGCGTCGGCAAGGGCTGCGGAGCCACCGACGATCTCGCTGATTTCCTGGGTGATTTCGGCCTGGCGGGCCGCATTGGCAAGACGGGAGAGCGTGGTGATCAGGTCTCCCGCGTTGTCGGTCGCCGACTTCATCGCGCGGCGGGTGGCGGCGTGCTTGGAGGCAGCCGACTGGAGCAGCGCGTTGTAGATACGGCTCTCGACGTACCGAGGCAGCAGGGCGTCGAGGACGTCCTCCGCCGACGGCTCGAACTCGTACAGCGGAAGAATCTCGCCCTTGGGCGCCTCTTCCGCGACCTCTTCGAGGCGCAACGGCAGCAGGCGGCCGTCGACCGCCGTCTGCGTCATCATCGAGACGAACTCGGTGTAGACGATGTGGAGTTCATCCACGCCGCCGTCCGCCGTCGCCGTCTCGATGGCCTCGATCAGCGGCGCTGCGACCTTCTTGGCGTCCGCGTAGGTGGGCTCGTCGGTGAAGCCCGACCACGACTGCACGACCGTGCGCTCGCGGAAGTTGTAGTGGGCCAGACCGCGGCGGCCGACGATGTACGTGTCGACCTCCTTGCCCTCCGCCTCAAGACGGGCGGTCAACAGCTCCGCCGCCTTGATGGCGTTGGAGTTGAAGGCGCCGGCCAGTCCGCGGTCGCTCGTGAGGAGCAGCACCGCGGAACGGGTCGCCGTCTCCGCCTCCGTGGTCAGCGGGTGCTTGGTGTTCGAGCCGGTGCCGACCGCCGTGACCGCGCGGGTGAGCTCGGTCGCGTACGGCGCGGAGGCCGCCACCTTGCGCTGCGCCTTGACGACGCGCGAGGCGGCGATCATCTCCATCGCCTTGGTGATCTTCTTGGTCGCGGTGACGGATCGGATGCGACGCTTGTAGACCCGGAGCTGGGCTCCCATGAGTCAGGTCCCTTCCTTACGTCACTTGGCCGCGGCCGGAACGTCTTCGCCGAGCAGCTTGCCGTCCGAGGTCTCGAACTGCTTCTTGAACTCCGCGATCGCCTCGGCGATGGCCTGCAGGGTGTCGTCCGACATCTTGGCGCCCTCCTTGATGGAGGTCATGAGTCCCTGGTGCTTGCGGTGCAGGAACTCCAGCAGCTCCTTCTCGAAGCGGCGGATGTCGGCGACCGGTACGTCGTCCATCTTGCCGGTGGTACCGGCCCACACGGAGACGACCTGGTCCTCGGTGGCCAACGGCTGGTACTGAGCCTGCTTGAGCAGCTCGACCAGTCGCTGACCGCGCTCCAGCTGGGACTTCGACGCGGCGTCCAGGTCGGAACCGAAGGCGGCGAACGCCTCCAGCTCGCGGTACTGGGCGAGGTCCAGACGCAGTCGGCCGGACACCTGGCGCATCGCCTTGTGCTGGGCGGAGCCACCGACGCGGGAGACCGAGATACCGACGTTCAGGGCCGGACGCTGTCCGGCGTTGAACAGGTCGGACTCCAGGAAGCACTGGCCGTCGGTGATGGAGATGACGTTGGTCGGGATGAACGCCGACACGTCGTTCGCCTTGGTCTCGACGATCGGCAGACCCGTCATCGAACCGGCGCCCATCTCGTCGGAGAGCTTCGCGCAGCGCTCCAGCAGACGGGAGTGCAGGTAGAAGACGTCACCGGGGTAGGCCTCGCGCCCCGGCGGACGGCGCAGCAGCAGGGACACGGCGCGGTAGGCGTCGGCCTGCTTCGAGAGGTCGTCGAAGATGATGAGGACGTGCTTGCCCTCGTACATCCACTGCTGGCCGATGGCCGAACCGGTGTACGGCGCAAGGTACTTGAAGCCGGCCGGGTCGGACGCCGGGGCGGCGACGATGGTCGTGTACTCCAGCGCGCCGGCCTCTTCGAGGGCGCCACGCACGGAGGCGATGGTCGAACCCTTCTGACCGATGGCGACGTAGATGCAGCGAACCTGCTTCTTGGTGTCGCCCGAGCGCCAGTTGTCGCGCTGGTTGATGATCGTGTCGACGGCCAGCGCGGTCTTGCCGGTCTGACGGTCGCCGATGACCAGCTGACGCTGGCCACGGCCGATCGGGGTCATCGCGTCGACGGCCTTGTAGCCGGTCTCCATCGGCTCGTGCACCGACTTGCGGACCATGACGCCCGGGGCCTGCAGCTCGAGGGCGCGGCGGCCGGTGGTCTCGATCTCGCCGAGGCCGTCGATCGGGTTGCCGAGCGGGTCGACGACGCGGCCGAGGTAGCCCTCGCCCACGGCGACGGACAGCACCTCACCGGTGCGCTGCACCGGCTGGCCCTCCTCGATACCACTGAACTCGCCGAGGACGACCGCACCGATCTCGCGCTCTTCCAGGTTCAGCGCGAGACCGAGGGTTCCGTCCTCGAACTTCAGCAGCTCGTTCGCCATCGCCGAGGGAAGGCCCTCGATCTTGGCGATACCGTCGCCGGCGACGGTTACCGTACCGACCTCCTCGCGCGAGGCCGCGTCCGGCTTGTACGACTGGACAAAGTTCTCCAGCGCGTCCCGGATCTCCTCCGGCCGGATCGTGAGCTCCGCCATCTGGGTTCCCTGCTCTCCTTGTTGGGCCCGAAGTTTTCTTGGGGGGTCTGGGGTCAGCCCCCAGGAATCCTCTGCACGGCCCAACCAGGGCCGTAAGTACTACGTGGTTACGCGTATTGAGTTGCTACTGGCCGACAATGCGTCGGCGCGCGTCCTCGAGTCGGTCCGCGACGGCACCGTCGATGACCTCGTCGCCGACCTGCACCCGGATCCCGCCGATGACCTCGGAGTCCACGTCGAGGTTGAGGTGCATCGGGCGGCCGTAGAGCTTCGCCAGAGCGGCGCCGAGGCGCTGCTTCTGTCCGTCGCTCAGCGGGACCGCCGACGTGACGACGGCGACCATGCGGTTGCGGCGCTCGGCGGCGAGCTTGGACAGGGACTCGAGTCCCGCCTCCAGGCTACGTCCCCGGGGCGCGGCCACAAGGCGCGTCACCAGGCGTTCGGTGGTCGGGTTGGCCCGGCCGCCGAGCAGGCTGTGCAGCAGCTCGCTCTTGGCCGCCTTCGAGGCGGTGCGGTCGGTCAGCGCGGCGCGCAGCTCGGTGTTCGAGGAGACGATCCGGCCGAAGCGGAACAGTTCGTCCTCGACGTCGTCGAGCGCGTTCGCCCGCTGGGCGGCCGTGAGGTCGGCGATGCTCGCCAGCTCCTCCAGCGCGTCCACCAGGTCACGCGGCTGCGACCAGCGCGAGCGCACCAGGCCGGCCACCAGGTCCGCGGTCGACCCGCCGACCTGGCCGCCGAGCAGGCGCTGGGCCAGCTCGGCCTTGGCCTCGCCGGGCTGCGCCGGGTCGGTCAGGACCCGACGCAGCGACACCTCGCGGTTGAGCAGCGCGGTGACGGCGGCCAGCTCGTCGCCGAGCTGGACCGCGTCCACGGACGTCGAGTCCGTCAGCGCGTCGAGACGCTCACGAGCTGCAGCGAGGGCCTCGCGGCTTGCTCCGTGTGCGGTCATCGAGTCGCCTCGGCCTTCTCCTCGAGCTCGTCGAGGAAGCGGTCGATGACGCGGCTCTGCCGGGCGTGGTCCTCGAGGGACTCGCCGACGAGCTTGCCGGCCAGGTCGGTGGCGAGCTTGCCCACGTCCTGTCGCAGCGACTGAGAGGCGGCCTTGCGGTCGGCCTCGAGCTGCGAGTGACCGGCGGCGATGATCTCCTCGCGCTGCCGCTGGCCTTCCGCACGCATGTCGGCGATGAGCGTGGCGCCCTGCTCCTGCGCCTCCTGGCGCAGCCGCGCGGCCTCGTGCCGTGCCTCGGCGAGCTGGGCCTTGTACTGCTCCAGCACGCTCTGGGCTTCGACCTTCATGGCGTCGGCCTCTTCGATACCGCCTTCGATCGCCGCGCGGCGCTCTTCCAGAACCTTGTTGATGTTCGGGAGGAGCTTCTTCCAGAAGAAGAAGAACACGATGGCGAAGGCGATGGCGCCGACGAGCAGCTCGGGGCCGGCCGGGATGAGCGGGTTCTGCTTCTCCTCGGCCGCCAGCTGTACCAGGTTGGCGATCACATCAGTGCCTTTCGTCGATTCGTGTCAGTAAGGGGTGAATTACTGACCGAAAACGAACGGCATGACGATGCCGATGAGGGCGAGCGCCTCACAGAAGGCGAAGCCGAGGATCTGGTTGGCGCGGATCAGGCCGGCAGCTTCGGGCTGACGGGCCAGGGCCTGGGTGCCGTTACCGAAGATGATGCCGACGCCGACGCCGGGGCCGATGGCGGCGAGGCCGTAGCCGACGGAACCGATCGAACCGGAGAGAGCGGCGAGGGTCTCAGTGGCAGCCATGCTGATTCTTCCTTCTCTTTCTTGGACCGGCGGGGGTTGGCCACCGGACGTTCTGGGGCTTTCGGGGGGCGGTGACTCAGTGGTGCTCGGCGAGCGCGCCCTGGAGGTACGAGCAGGCCAGCAGCACGAAGACGTACGCCTGGACGGCCTGCACGAAAAGCTCGAAGAGGATCATGATGACGGTCATCACGAACGAGACACCGGCCGCAGGGATCATGTAGCTGTTCAGCAGGTACCAGGAGGCGACCGTGAACATGACCAGCATCAGGTGGCCGGCGAACATGTTGGCGAAGAGTCGGACCGCGTGCGTGAAGGGCCGGACGATCAGGTTCGAGAAGAACTCGATGACCATGACGAGGGGCAGCACGCCGCCGAGCGACTTGTCGTAGCCGGTGATGTTCTTGAAGAAGCCGACGAAGCCGTGGCGCTTGAACGTGACCGAGACCCACATGATCCAGACGATCGCGGCGAGCACCACCGGGAAGGCGAAGACCGACGAGACCGGGAACTGTGCCAGCGGGATCACGGACCAGATGTTCATGATCCAGATGAAGAAGAACAGCGAGACCATGATCGGGACGTACTTCTCGCCCTCGCGCTTGCCGAGCGTCTCGTAGACGATGCCGCGGCGCACGAAGTCGTATCCGGCCTCACCGACCATCTGCAGCTTGCCCGGGATCACCTTGGCCTTGCCGAAGGCCGCCCAGAAGAAGGCGACGACGACGATCGAGGTGAGCAGGGCGAGCAGCATCACCTTGTTGAACTCGAACCCTCCCACCGTGGCGATCGGCTTGAAGAGGAACGAGTGCAGGCCCGGAGCCGGAAAGCCACACCCGTTGTCGGACATGATCCGACAGCTCCAGTCAAAGGCGAGCTGGGTCTGGTCAGCACTCACCACGGGCTCCTTCGGCGTGACGCATAGGTACGGCAACCTCGTTGTGTCGGCGCGGCGCGCAGCCGCGGTTCGGCACTGGACTGGTGTAACGAATGTGGGGGCGGCTGTGGGGCATCAAGCCTCGCGATTGAGCAGGCGTCAGCTCAGATGCCCGCGCCCGCGATGCCGCAGTTGGCACCGGACGATAGCAGGATCTCCCACATGGCTTTATCCCACCCCTACCCCTCACGACGAGGACCCTGATTTCTCGGGCTTCTCGCTCTTCTTCTCGGGTTCGGGGTCGACATAGAAGATCTTGGCCTTCATGTGTGCCCGCGCCTGCGCCGCCATCCACACGACGGTCGCGAGGACGAGACCGACCGCGAACGCCTTGGGGTTGAACAGAGACGTGTTCTTGAAGAGTGCCACGAAGATCAGGAGCAGCAGGAGCTGGGCGACGTAGAGCATCAGACCCATGGCCTGGAACAGCTGCGGGAGCGTTTTTGCCGTCCACTGCAGGACGTAGAGGCCGATCCCCATGAAGAGGATGGCCAGCAGTGTGCCGATGCCCGCGCCGAGCGCGCCTTTGCCACCCGCGACCACGCCACTGACGGCGACGGCGATCACGCCGACAGCCGCTGTGGGGACAGCGGTGTGCAGTAGGTTCCGGGCGTCATTGGACGGCATGGCGGCAACTCCGCTTGCTTCGGGGGCAGGGTGTCGTCATGGACGAGCGTAGTCCCGGGCTGAGAGAGAACCTCACGCCAAGGGGCCGTCTCACTACGGCCCTTCGGCTCTATCCCGGGTTCTCGTGAACCGTATCACAAACTATTTGATGCGGTCTTTACCTAGAAGGTGTGCTCGCTGTCACACATGAGAGTGAACCTGCGCGTTTGTGCAATATCGAGGGTGACTTGTCTGGTATTGACGCGGTTTGCCGGTGATCCCTCTTGCGGGATTCTTACTTTGCGTCAACGTGAAGATTCGGCTTTGCGCGCTTCCAGGAAGCGCGCACGGGAACCAATTGCCGTCGCTCCGTTGACTCCTGAGACACCCGTGGTGACCGGGGAACGGTGTTCGCGCACGCCCTCTTCCCGCTCCTGGGCCGCCTTCTCGTGGGACGCCGACTCCTCGTACGCGGCGGAGGCCACGGCGGCCTCCGCCGCGGCCGCCAGGGCGACCCTGCGACGGCGGCGGTAGCGCGGCGGCACCAGGTGCTCGGCCCAGCGCGGGGCACGCGGCGTGAAGCGCGGCAGCAGGAGCAGTACGAGACCCACGGCGCTGAGCGCCGCGATGCCGAGCACGATCCACATGGACGCCGAGTTCACCGAGAAGGCGAGCGCTCCGAAGGCGATCAGCGCCGACCAGAAGTACATGATCAGGACGGCCCTGCTGTGCGAGTGGCCGACCTCCAGGAGGCGGTGGTGCAGGTGGCCGCGGTCGGCGGCGAAGGGCGACTGACCGCGCCAGGTGCGCCGCACGATGGCGAGCACCAGGTCGGCGGCCGGGACCGCGATGATCGTCAGCGGCAGCAGCAGCGGGATGTAGACCGGCACCGTCTGGTGCACGGTGTTGCGCTCCGAACCGGAGAACAGGTTCATCGCGTCCGGGTCGATCTGCCCGGTGATGGAGATCGCGCCGGCGGCCAGCACCAGGCCGATCAGCATCGAGCCGGAGTCGCCCATGAAGATCCGGGCGGGGTGCATGTTGTGCGGCAGGAAGCCCAGACACATGCCCATGAGGATCGACGCGAAGAGGGTCGCCGGGGCGGCGGCCTCGATGCCGTAGCTGTACCAGATGCGGTACGCGTACAAGAAGAACGCGGCGGAGGCGATGCACACCATGCCGGCGGCGAGACCGTCGAGGCCGTCGACGAAGTTCACCGCGTTGATCGTGATGACGACCAGCGCCACGGTGAGCAGGGTGCCCTGCCACTGGGTCAGCGCGACCAGGCCGACGCCGGGGATGGGCAGCCACAGGATCGTCAGACCCTGCATGACCATCACACCCGCGGCGATCATCTGGCCGCCCAGTTTGATCAGGGCGTCGATCTCGAACTTGTCGTCCAGGACACCGATCAGCCAGATCAGCGCGGCGCCGGAGAGCAGCGCGCGGGGCTCGTTGGAGTCGGAGAAGACGGCGTTGAGGTTCCGCAGATGGTCGGCGACCAGCAGACCGGCGCACAGGCCGAAGAACATCGCGATGCCGCCGAGCCGCGGCGTGGGTTCCCGGTGCACGTCACGTGCCCGGATCTGCGGCATGGCTCCGGCCACGATCGCGAACTTCCGTACCGGCCCTGTCAGCAGATACGTCACCGCGGCCGTGATGCAGAGCGTCAGCAGATATTCACGCACGGGCTTCCCCACAGGTCTCGCTGGCCATCTCAGCCCCACACCCTAGCGATGCACGCATATGGTTGGGGACTTCCGGGTAGCGACGATGGTTGCACGAGTGGCTGTGCACACGTGTGCGTGTACCCCTCACTCGTCCGGATAGGGCGGAAATCTCCCGGCCAGATCCCGTACTTCTTCACGCACCCGCTTACTGTCGGTCTCGTCCCGCAGCACCGCCGCGAACATCTTCGCGACCTGCGCCATCTCCGCCTCGCCCATCCCCTGCGTGGTCAGCGCGGCCGTGCCCAGGCGCAGGCCGCGTGCGTCGCCGTGGGGCAGCGCGCAGGTGTCGAGGACCATGCCGGCGGCGGCTAGACGGCCTCGTGCGCCGCGTCCGTCGAGCCCGAGCGGAGCGGTGTCCGCGGTGAGCATGTGAGTGTCGGTCCCCCCGGTGGTGAGGGCGAGCCCCTCCGCGGCCAGCCCCTCGGCCAGCACCTTCGCGTTGGCGACCACCTGATGTGCGTACGCCATGAAGGCGGGCGTCGCGGCCTCGCCGAACGCGACGGCCTTGGCGGCGATGGTGTGCATCTGGGCGCCGCCCTGGGTGAACGGGAAGACGGCCCGGTCGACCCGCTCGGCCAGCTCGCCGCCACAGAGGATCATGCCGCCGCGGGGGCCGC
Organism: Streptomyces sp. NPDC058086; assembly: GCF_042885015.1. Classification (NCBI taxonomy): domain Bacteria; kingdom Bacillati; phylum Actinomycetota; class Actinomycetes; order Kitasatosporales; family Streptomycetaceae; genus Streptomyces; species Streptomyces sp. NPDC058086. Next base: position 22,638 of record NZ_JBHVST010000081.1, read on the forward strand.
GCAGGACCTTGTGCGTGGTGGCGCAGACGACATCGGCGTACGGCACCGGACTGGGCGCCGCTCCCCCGGCGACCAGGCCGATGGGGTGGGCGGCGTCGGCGATGAGATAGGCGCCGACCTCGTCGGCGATCGCCCGGAAGAGCGCGTAGTCGATGTGCCGGGGGTAGGAGATCGACCCGCAGACGATGGCCTTCGGCCGGTGCGTACGGGCCAGTGCGCGCACCTGCTCGTAGTCGATGAGCCCGCTCTCCGCCTCCACCCTGTACCCGACGAAGTCGAACCAGCGGCCGGAGAAGTTCGCGGGCGACCCGTGCGTGAGGTGGCCGCCGAACGGCAGCCCCATGGCCAGGACGGTGTCCCCCGGCCGCAGCAGGGCGGCGTACGCGGCCAGGACGGCCGAAGATCCGGAGTGGGACTGGACGTTGGCGTGCTCGGCACCGAAGAGGGCCTTGGCGCGCTCCACGGCGAGGCGCTCGGCGACGTCGACGATCTCGCAGCCGCCGTGGTGGCGGGCGCCGGGATAGCCCTCGGCGTACTTGTTCGCCAGCGGCGACCCGAGGGCGGTCAGCACCGCCTTCGAGGTGAAGTTCTCGGCCGCGATCAGCTGGAGCGTCGTCGACTGCCGCGCCAGCTCCCCCATCAGGATCTCGGCGAGCTCCGGGTCCTGCAGACGCAGAACATCCGCTTCCAGCGTTTGTGTGACCGGCATGGTGGACTCCGGGCCTCGGCGGGGTGCGCTACGTCCAATGTAGAACCGGGACCGGTGGGACGCCCGGTATTACGGCCTATAGGGCGTCCCAAGAGAAAACGCCCACACCGGCCTACGCGCGCGCCCGCACCCCGGTAAGCGCCGTCACCACCGGATCCAGTGCCTCGTTGATCTCGTCGCCGATCGAACGGAAGAACGGCAGGGGCGCGCCGTACGGGTCGAAGACCTCGTCCGCCTCCGCCGTGGGAGCCAGGAGCCACCCGCGTAGAGCGGCCGCCGCCCGGACCAGGGCGCGGGCGCGTTCGACCACTCCGTCCTCCAGGGGCGGCAGCGTGGCCGGGTCTATGGCGCGGACCAGCCTGGTGAACTCCTTCAGGGTGAAGGTGCGCAGGCCCGCGGAGTGGCCCATGGAGATGACCTGGGCGCGGTGGTCGCGGGTGGCGGTGAGGACCAGGTCGGCCCTGATGACGTGGTCGTCGAGGAGCTCGCGGCCGACGAAGCCGGAGGGGTCCGCGCCGAAGTCCGCGAGGACCGTCTCGGCGTTGGCCTCCATGGGGGCGCCCTCGTGCCCCCAGGTGCCGGCGCTCTCGACGATGAGGCCGCCCCACAGGGGGTCGCCCAGCCGGTCCGCGAGGGCATGGCGGGTCAGCCGCTCGGTGATCGGCGAGCGGCACACGTTGCCGGTGCTGACGTGGAGGATGCGGAAGGACCCCCTGGGGGACCCATTGGTCCCCGTGATCCCCGTGCCTATGCCACGCCCCGCGTCAGGGGCTGTCAATTCGCCACCTCGAGGTCGGGTACGACCTTCCGGAGCTCCTCCGCCGACAGGGCACCCGCGCGCAGCAGGACCGGCACCTTGCCGGTGACGTCGACGATCGAGGAGGGGACGTTGCCGGGAGTCGGACCGCCGTCCAGGTACACGGAGACGGAGTCACCGAGCATCTCCTGCGCGGCGTCACAGTCCTCCGGCGACGGGTGGCCGGTGAGGTTCGCGGAGGAGACGGCCATCGGGCCGACCTCCGTCAGCAGTTCGATGGCGACCGGGTGCAGTGGCATACGGATGGCCACCGTGCCCCGGGTGTCGCCCAGGTCCCACTGCAGGGACGGCTGGTGCTTGGCGACGAGGGTGAGCGCACCCGGCCAGAACGCGTCGACGAGCTCCCAGGCCATCTCGGAGAAGTCCGTGACGAGGCCGTGGAGGGTGTTCGGGGAGCCGATGAGGACAGGGGTGGGCATGTTGCGGCCCCGGCCCTTGGCCTCAAGGAGGTCGGCGACGGCTTCCGAGGTGAACGCGTCGGCGCCGATGCCGTACACCGTGTCCGTCGGGAGGACCACCAGCTCGCCACGGCGGACGGCGGACGCGGCCTCACGCAGACCGGTGATGCGGTCGGTCGCGTCGTTGGTGTCGTATCGCCGTGCCATTTAGCGGGCCTCCTCGTACACGTACTGCTGGCTGGGGATCACGATGCGCGCGCTCACGGCATCGCCTTGCGGGCGGTCGCGAACCGCGGCCGGTTGTTGAGGTCCGGGTGGTCGGCCGCATCGGCCCAGCCCCGCTCCTCGGTGAAGATCCACGGCACCTGGCCGCCCTGGGTGTCGGCGTGCTCGATGACGACGAGACCGCCCGGGCGCAGCAGCCGGTGCGCGGTGCGCTCGATGCCACGGATGAGGTCGAGTCCGTCCTCGCCGGAGAACAGGGCGAGTTCGGGATCGTAGTCCCGGGCCTCCGGCGCCACGTACTCCCATTCCGTGAGCGGGATGTACGGCGGGTTGGAGATCACCAGGTCCACCTGGCCGTCGAGGTCCCTGAAGGCCTCCAGGGCGTCTCCCTGACGCAGGTCGACCCTGGACCCCTCGACGTTCTTGCGCGTCCACTGGAGGGCGTCCTCGGACAGCTCCACGGCGTGTACGCGCGAGCGCGGGACCTCCTGCGCGAGCGCGAGCGCGATGGCGCCCGAGCCGGTGCACAGGTCGACGATCATCGGCTCGACGACATCCATCGCGCGGACGGCGTCTATGGCCCAGCCGACTACGGACTCCGTCTCCGGACGCGGGACGAACACCCCGGGGCCCACCTGGAGTTCCAGATAGCGGAAGTAGGCGTGTCCGGTGATGTGCTGGAGCGGCTCGCGGGCCTCGCGGCGCGCGGTCACCTCCCAGTAGCGGGCGTCGAAGTCCACGTCCTTGACGGTGTGCAGCTCGCCCCGCTTCACGCCGTGCACGAAGGCGGCGAGCTCCTCCGCGTCGTTGCGCGGCGAGGGCACGCCGGCGTCGGCCAGCCGCTGGGTGGCCTGGGCCACTTCCGCGAGCAGCAGGTTCACGCTGGTCCTCCGGGGCTGAGCTGTTGTCGTACGGCTTGACGAGCTGGGCTTACAAGTACGGCCTCACAAAGCTGCGTTCGGCCGTTCGGCCGTCCGCCGTTCGGCCGTCCGCCGTTCCGCCTTACGCGGCCGCGAGCTTCGCGGCCGAGTCGGCGTCGACGCACGCCTGGATCATCGCGTCGAGGTCCCCGTCGAGCACCTGGTCCAAGTTGTACGCCTTGAATCCGACGCGGTGGTCCGAGATGCGGTTCTCCGGGAAGTTGTACGTGCGGATCTTCTCGGAGCGGTCGACGGTGCGGACCTGGCTGCGGCGGGCGTCCGCGGCCTCACGCTCCGCTTCCTCCTGCGCCGCGGCGAGGAGCCTGGAGCGCAGGATACGCATCGCCTGCTCCTTGTTCTGCAGCTGGCTCTTCTCGTTCTGGCAGGAGGCGACGACTCCGGTCGGAATGTGCGTGATACGCACCGCGGAGTCGGTCGTGTTGACAGACTGACCGCCGGGGCCCGACGAGCGGTAGACGTCGATGCGCAGGTCGTTCGCGTGGATCTCGACGTCGACCTCCTCGGCCTCGGGCGTGACCAGCACACCGGCCGCGGAGGTGTGGATACGGCCCTGCGACTCGGTCGAGGGCACCCGCTGCACGCGGTGCACCCCGCCCTCGTACTTCAGACGCGCCCAGACACCCTGACCGGGCTCGGTGGCGCCCTGGCCGCCCTTGGTCTTCACGGCGACCTGGACATCCTTGTAGCCGCCGAGCTCGGACTCGGTGGAGTCGATGATCTCGGTCTTCCAGCCGACGCGCTCGGCGTAGCGCAGGTACATGCGCAGCAGGTCGCCGGCGAACAGGGCCGACTCGTCGCCGCCCGCGCCCGCCTTGATCTCGAGGATGACGTCCTTGTCGTCGCTGGGGTCGCGCGGGACCAGCAGCAGACGGAGCTTCTCCGTGAGCTCCTCGCGCTGCTTCTCCAGCTCCTTGACCTCGGCCGCGAAGTCGGGGTCGTCGGCGGCGAACTCCTTCGCCGTGCCGATGTCGTCCCCGGTCTGCTTCCAGGAGCGGTACGTCGCGACGATCGGGGTCAGCTCGGCGTAGCGCTTGTTCAGCTTGCGCGCGTTGGCCTGGTCGGCGTGCACCGACGGGTCAGCGAGCTTCTTCTCCAGATCGGCGTGCTCGCCGATCAGTTCCTCGACCGCCTCGAACATCTCCGGCTCCAATGGACTGTCCCCAGCTCCATCATGGGCTCTGGGACGTAGGTAAGACGAATGTGGGGGCTGCACCGCAAAGCGCCGGTCCCGGCGCCCCCGTGCCGGGGACGCCGAAGACCGGCGCTGTGGGCTCGCTACTTCTTGGCAGCGGCAGCCTTGCCGAAGCGGGCCTCGAAGCGGGCCACGCGGCCACCGGTGTCGAGGATCTTCTGCTTGCCCGTGTAGAACGGGTGGCACTCGGAGCAGACCTCGGCGCGGATGGAACCGCTGGAGATCGTGCTACGGGTGGTGAACGACGCGCCACAGGTGCAGCTGACCTGCGTCTCGACGTACTCGGGGTGGATGTCGCGCTTCAAGGTGTCTCCTAGTTTCGGGAGGGCGCCGGGTCGCCACCGCGGGATGCGGGTGCGTGAACCGGAGCCGACGTACCAGTCTGCCAGGACTGGCGCCATCCCCCAAAACCGGGGGCTTGGACGATCTATTCCCGAGTCTGTGTACGGGGCTCGTACGGGCCCCGGCGCGGCCTCCGTACCGGCTCAGCTCGAGCTGACGACGCCCTTCGCGGTGCCCGTGGCCGTGCCCTTCGTGGCCGCCTTCGGGATCGTCCGGTCGTTCTTCAGGGCGGTCCACACCAGCTGCGCCTTGGCCTTGTCGACGAGGACGCGGTTGCCGTCGGCGCTGTCGTACTGGACCGGCATCGTCACCATGTTCATGTTCGACGAGCTGATGCCTTTGAGGCCGTTGGCGAAGGACGCGAGGTTCTTGACCGTGCCGAGGTCGGAGTCGGTGGTGACGGTCTTGGTCGCGGTGTCGGCGAGGTCGTACAGCTTGGTGGGGCTGGACAGCACGCCGATGTGCTTGACCTGGTTGACCAGGGCCTTGATGAACGCCTGCTGGAGCTGGATGCGGCCGAGGTCGGAGCCGTCGCCGACGCCGTGCCGGGTGCGGACGAGGCCGAGCGCCTGCTGTCCGTCGAGCGTGTGCGTGCCGGCGGTCAGGTTCAGATGGCTGTCGGGGTCCTTGATGTTCTTGGTGGTGGTCACCCGAACGCCGTCGAGGTCGTCGATGAGCTTCTGGAAGCCGCTGAAGTCGACCTCGATGTAGTGGTCCATGCGGATACCGCTCATGGACTCGACGGTCTTCACCGCGCAGGCGGCCCCGCCGGTGGAGTACGCGGAGTTGAACATCACGCTGGTCGCGGCGGCGTGGGTGACACCCTTGGCGTCGGTGCAGGAGGGGCGCGGGACGAGGGTGTCGCGGGGTATGGAGACCACGCTGGCCTTCTTGTGGCCCTCGTATATGTGCACGATCATCGCCGTGTCCGAGCGGGCGCTGCCGTCGTCGGTGCCGCCGCCCAGCTTCTTGTTGCTGCCGGAGCGGGTGTCGGAGCCCAGGACCAGGATGTTCTCGGAGCCGTTGTCGACCTTCAGCGGCCGGTCGGTGCCGAGGGCCTGGTTGATGTCGACGGTCTTGATGTTGCCGTTGAGCTTGAAATACAGGTACCCGGCGCCGGCGCCCCCCAGCACCACGATGCCCGCCGCGGTCCAGGCCGTGATGAGCAGGGCCTTGCTTCGCGTGCCGCGCGGCTTGCGGCGGCTGCCCTTCTCACGGCGACGCGGGACGCTCGTGCCGGGCTCACCCGGTGTGCCGGGTTCCGGCATGCTCTCGGCAGGCATGTGCTCCTCTTGTCCTCGTTGCGGTCGGTTACCCCCTGCTTTCAGGGCCAAGCACGGTCCGGTGCGCCATGTAGTGCCTCATGGTCACTCCGTACGGTCAGACGGGGAAACTCGGGCAAGGGTTGCACAACGCACTGTGCCCACCGCGTGGCGCGATGGGCACAGTGCGTGACGGGCGAGCTCGGGGAAACCTCGCTCACCTGCGATTTCAGCCGAAGATGTCGTATTGCTTGAAATCAGTGCCGATCTTGATGGCTGTGGCAAAGATCTCGCTGGTCGCCTTGCCGGTACCGGGGTACAGGTAGAGCGTGCCGGCGGGCGTACGGGCCAGGAAGTCGGCCTTGCCGTCACCGGTCACGTCGCCCACCGCGTCGAAGGCGTTGTAGCCGGCCCAGGTGCGCACCTTGATCCGGCTGGAGAACGCGCCGGAGCCCGCCTTGCCGGTGCCCTTGAACAGGTAGACGTACGAGCCGGTCTTGCTGCGCGCGATCAGGTCGGCCTTGCCGTCGCCGGTGAAGTCGCCGTGGGCACGCAGGGAGTTGTACTGGTTCCAGCCGGAGCTCACCTTGACGCGGGCCGAGAAGGTGCCGTTGCCCTTGCCCGGGTAGATCCACAGGACACCGCCGGAGTCGACCGAGAGCAGGTCGGGCAGGGCGTCACCGGTGACGTCGCCCGGGGCGACGACGCGGGTGCGGGTCTTCCAGTCGCTGAAGAGCTTGGTGTCGGCCCACTTGCCCGTGGACGGCAGGTAGTGCCACCAGTGGATGTCGCCGTTGGAGGTGCGGCGCTCGACGACGTCCTGGTAGCCGTCCCGGTCGAGGTCGGCCTGAAGGACGACGTTCGACGTGCTCCAGCCGCCCCACGACTGCCGGGCGCCGAACGAGGTGCCCTTGGAGTCCTTCTCGTACAGCGTCTTGGTGGAGGAGTTGCGGGCGAACAGGTCGGCCTTGTCGTCACCGCTCATGTTCGTGTCGTCGACGCGCGGGTAGGCGGCACCGACGTACGAGCTGACCTTGGTGAAGACGCTGTACGCGCCCTTCTCGACGCAGTCCACCACGCCCCAGGAGACGACGCCCACGATGCGGCCGCCCACGATCAGCGGGCCGCCGGAGTCGCCGTTGCAGGCGGAGGTGGTACCGGTGTCGCTGCCGGACGCGGGGTTGCCCGCGCAGACCATGTGGCCCTTGATGAACTCGCCGCCGTAGAAGCCGCCGCACGTGGCGTCGGACTTGATGGGCAGCGTGGCCGTCTTCAGGGTCTCGGAGATGTCCTGGGTGCCGGAGGAGGTGCGGCCCCAGCCGTAGAGCGTGGCCTTGGTGCCGGAGGCGTACGAGGCGGTGTCGCCCGACGTCGTCATCCGGATCGGCTTGGCCTTGACGGGCCCGTCCAGCGTGAGGACCGCTATGTCGTTGTCGATGGTCGACGCTTTGTACGAGGGGTGGTTCCACTGCCGCAGGACGGCGGTGGCGGTGCCGCCGTGCAGATCGGTGCCGCCTGCCGAGGGAAGCTGCGAGGTGCCGGTCACGACGGCGCCGTGGGACTTCCAGTCGTAGCTCTTGCCCTGCTCGTCCTTGACGCAGTGCGCGGCGGTGAGGATCTTCGTCGGCGAGACGACGGAGCCGCCGCAGAAGAAGCCGAAGTCGTCACTGGTGTCGCTGGTGCCCTTGTCGTCGAGGTACCAGAGCTGGGCCATCCACGGGGCGGTGGTGATGGTGGTCGTGGTGCCGCCGATGATCTTCGGGTCGACGGAGGCGCCGCTCGTGTTCGCGCTCGCGCCCGTGCTCGTACCGGGGGTCGCGGTCTTGCCCGTGCCTGTACCCGTAGCCGCGCCTGTACCCGTAGCCGTACCCGTACCCGTGCCTGTACCCGTGCTCGTGCTCGTGCCCGCGCTCGTGCTCGTGCTCGTGCTCGTGCTCGGCGAGGCCTTCGTCGTCGGCTGCCCGGCCGTGCCGTCACTCGCGACGGCCCCGGCGATCCGCTTCTGCAGCGTGGCCAGGCTCGGCGAGGTGCCGGTCGTCCTGGCGAGCGGCGCCGGCTGCGCGCTGGCGGCGTTCGCCGACGACATCAGGAGCGCACCCCCGACGGCCGCCGCCAGGGTCGCCGCCGCGACGGGCACCACGATGCGTATCCGGCGTCTGTGACGACCGCGCCCGGACATGGACGTATCCACTCAAGTCCCCCCTGAGACTCATACGTTGAAAGAGAGCGCGATCGTACATGTGTCCCAGGCAGCACAAAGGGCCGCCCCCGTCACGGGGAGCGGCCCTCAGCTGTGCGGATGTCGTCAGTCGTTGCCCGGCATCGGCGTCGTCTTCTGGATCTGCAGCAGGAACTCGGCGTTCGACTTCGTCTGCTTCATCTTGTCGAGCAGCAGCTCGATCGCCTGCTGCTGGTCGAGCGCGTGGAGCACGCGACGCAGCTTCCAGGTGATGGCGAGCTCGTCGCTGCCGAGCAGGATCTCTTCCTTACGGGTACCGGACGCGTCGACGTCCACCGCCGGGAAGATGCGCTTGTCGGCGAGCTTCCGGTCGAGCTTGAGCTCCGCGTTGCCGGTGCCCTTGAACTCCTCGAAGATGACCTCGTCCATGCGGGACCCGGTGTCGACGAGCGCGGTCGCGAGGATGGTCAGCGAGCCGCCGTCCTCGATGTTGCGCGCGGCACCGAAGAAGCGCTTCGGCGGGTAGAGGGCCGTCGAGTCGACACCACCGGACAGGATGCGGCCGGAGGCCGGGGCGGCGAGGTTGTACGCACGGCCCAGACGCGTGATCGAGTCGAGCAGGACGACGACGTCGTGGCCCAGCTCCACGAGGCGCTTGGCACGCTCGATGGCGAGCTCGGCGACCGTGGTGTGGTCCTCGGCCGGGCGGTCGAAGGTCGAGGAGATGACCTCGCCCTTGACCGACCGCTGCATGTCGGTGACCTCTTCCGGACGCTCGTCGACCAGGACGACCATCAGGTGGCACTCGGGGTTGTTGACGGTGATCGCGTTGGCGATCGCCTGCAGAATCATGGTCTTGCCGGTCTTCGGCGGGGCCACGATCAGACCGCGCTGGCCCTTACCGATCGGCGCGACGAGATCGATGATGCGGGTCGTCAGCACACCCGGGTCGGTCTCCAGACGGAGCCGGTCCTGCGGGTAGAGGGGCGTCAGCTTGTTGAACTCCGGCCGCCCGCGCCCGGATTCGGCCGCCATGCCGTTCGCCGAGTCGAGGCGCACCAGCGCGTTGAACTTCTCGCGGCGCTCGCCCTCCTTGGGCTGGCGGACCGCGCCGGTGACGTGGTCACCCTTGCGCAGACCGTTCTTGCGGACCTGGGCGAGGGACACGTACACGTCGTTCGGGCCCGGCAGGTAGCCGGACGTACGGATGAACGCGTAGTTGTCGAGGATGTCCAGGATGCCCGCGACGGGGATCAGGACGTCGTCGTCGGCGACCTGCGGCTCGTTGGTCGCGAACTCGTCGCGGCCACGACGGCCCCGACGGTCGCGGTAGCGCCCGCGACGGCCGCGGCGGCCACCGTCGAAGTCGTCGTCGTCCTGCGGGCCGTTGTCGCGCTGCTGACGGTCCTGGCGGTCCTGACGGCCGCCGCCCTGCTGCTGACGGTCCTGACGGTCCTGGCGCTGCTGACCGGCGCCACCCTGGCCCTGGCTCTGGCCCTGGCCAGGGCCCTGGCCCTGCTGCTGCTCGTCGCCCTTGCCACCGCGGCGGTCGCGGTCACGGCCGCCACGCTCGCGGTCGCCGCGGTCACGGCGGTCCCGGCGGCCCTGCCGGCCGTCGACGCCGTCACCGGCGTCGGTCCTGGCCTCGGCGGGGGCCTCGACGGCGACGGCCTTCGGCTCGCTCTTCGCCTCGGCGGTGACCGTCTCGGGGCTGCCGGCCTCGGCCACGGCACGGCGACGGCGACGCTCACCCGCGGGGGCGTCGTCGCTGGCCGGCTGGCCGGGGATCTCGATCTGCTGCTGGGCCACGGCCTTCTCGGCTGCGGGCTTCTCGGCGGCCTTGTCCTCGGCGGCCGGAGCGGCGTCGTTGCCGGTACGGGCCTTGGAGGTGGCCCGGCGCTTCGGCTTGGTCTCGGTGGCGGCCTCGGCCTTGGCCGGGGCACCCCCGCCCGCCTGCGCCTCCTTGATGACCTCGATCAGCTGGCTCTTGCGCATCCGCGCGGTGCCCCTGATACCGAGGCCGGACGCGACCTGCTGCAGCTCGGCCAGCACCATGCCATCGAGGCCGGTACCGCGGCGCCGCCGGGAGCCGGCACCGGAGGCAGGCGCGGCAGAGGCGTCCGTGGCGGGCGCGGCAGCGGTCTCCTCGACACGTGCGCCCATCAGATCGGTGGTGTCGCTCACGAAGGGTCCTTCCCTGGAGCGGACGTCGGCCTGTCTGGCTCGGCGACCGGTTGTGCTGTCCGGCATTGGTCCTTGCTGTGTGGACCGTGCCGGGGCGGTGGTCCGCCAAAGAGGCGGAAGGCATATCTGGTGATGACGATTCCGGAGCCGTGGCACTGAATTGCGGTGTCATCGGCACGGTCACGCCGGTTCCGGAGCGTGCTCAGCACTGCTCAGCGCATAGCACCCAATGCATGGCACAAAGCAGTTTGGGAGGCTCCCGGAAGAATGGTTGTCCCGGACGGGGACACGAAGCACCTCGCCATGGTGGGGTCGGGTGCAGACTTGAGGTTAACACTACCGGATCCAACAAACATTCCCCCTCTCCAAATCCGGCAACCGCGCGCTTTTAATGGACGCCCGCCGGAGCGAGCGGCAGGACGCACGCTCCCGCTTCGTCGAGGTCCAGCCGATTGGCGGCCCAGCCCTGACCTGCGAGATGAGCGACCTTGTCGGCGGATTCCTCGTCGGCCAGCGCGAGGACAGTGGGGCCCGCGCCGGAGATCACCGCGGGGATGCCGTCGGCCCGAAGCCGCTCCACCAGCGCCGCGCTCTCCGGCATGGCCGGGGCGCGGTACTCCTGGTGCAGCCGGTCCTCGGTGGCGGGCAGCAGCAGCTCGGGGCGCCGGCTGAGGGCCTCGACGAGCAGTGCGGCCCGGCCCGCGTTGGCGGCGGCGTCGACGTGCGGAACGGTGCGCGGCAGCAGACCACGCGCGGTCTCGGTGAGAACCGGCTTTCCGGGAACGAAAACCACCGGAACGACGGAATCGGCAGGGTCCATCCTGATCGCCCGCGCGGCTCCGGCCTCCATCCAGGACAGCGTGAAACCACCGAGCAGACAGGCCGCGACATTGTCGGGATGGCCCTCGATCTCGGTGGCGAGCTCAAGAAGCGCGGTGTCGTCGAGTTTGCTGTCGCCGCCTATGGTCACGGCGCGCGCGGCGACGATTCCGGCGCAGATGGCGGCCGAGGAAGAACCGAGGCCCCGCCCATGCGGAATGCGATTGGCGCAGACGATCTCGAGGCCGCGCGGTTGTCCGCCCAGCAGATCGAAGGCGGTGCGCAGGGAGCGTACGAGGAGGTGACTCTCGTCGCGGGGCAGCGTCTCACTGCCCTCACCTGCGATGTCGATGTGCAGCCCGGAGTCGGCCACCCGGACGACCACGTCGTCGTACAGCCCCAGTGACAGGCCGAAGGCGTCGAAGCCCGGCCCGAGGTTGGCGCTGGTGGCGGGGACGCGCACCCGGACGGCGGCGGCACGGAACGCTGGACCGGCCATCGCTCGATGACTCTCCTTGAGCTGCGTGATGTACGAGATTTTCGATGTGCTGCGAGAGGAACTATGTGCTTCGGATGAACTCGGATGAACTGCGAGAGGGACTGCGATACGTACGGAAGACCCGGAGACCGCAGTGGCTGCCCTGACTGCACTGACTGCACTGACGGCGCGGCACCGCGGCATATGCGGCGGGCGGGTTCGGTACAGCCTATCGAAGGAAGGTTCTGTGGCGACATAGGGCGCACAGGAGGCGCACGATGCGTGTCGTAAGCCCCCCGTGCACCCCCTGTCGGGTTGCGCTAGGTGTGGCCCTGACGGCGGCCGGATTTCGCCAACTTCTGGCGAAATCCGCCTGCCGCTGATGGCCCCTGACAGGCCCCGACGGCTTCTGGCGGATGTGCGCCAGGCGGCTTTACGCCACTCCGCTCACCCCGCCGTCCGCCGGCCCGAGCCCTTTGCCTTACGGCCGTTTTCGCCTTACGGCCTTTTTGCCTTACGCCAGTCCGAGCCGCTCCGCCGCCGTGGCCGCGTCCACAGGAACGGTAACCGGCTGCGGAGCACCCGCAACGGCCCAGTCCGGATCCTTGAGCCCGTTTCCAGTGACCGTGCAGACGATCCGCTGGCCGGGGTCGACCTTGCCCTGCTCGGCGGCCTTCAGCAGACCGGCGACCGACGCGGCGGACGCGGGCTCGACGAAGACGCCCTCCTGCGCGGCCAACAGCCGGTAGGCGCGCAGAATCTCACGGTCCGTCACCTCGTCGATGAGGCCCTCCGACTCGTCCCGCGCGGCCAGCGCGAACTTCCACGAGGCCGGGTTGCCGATGCGGATCGCGGTGGCGATCGTCGACGGGTCCTTGACGACCTCGCCGCGCACGATGGGCGCGGAACCGGAGGCCTGGAATCCCCACATGCGCGGGGTGCGCCCGGCGATGCCGTCGGCGGCGTACTCCGTGTAGCCCTTCCAGTACGCGGTGATGTTGCCCGCGTTGCCCACCGGCAGGACGTGGATGTCGGGCGCGTCGCCGAGCATGTCCACGATCTCGAAGGCGGCGGTCTTCTGGCCCTCGATGCGCACCGGGTTGACCGAATTGACCAGCGCCACCGGGTAGTTGTCGGACAGCGAGCGCGCGAGCGTCAGGCAGTCGTCGAAGTTTCCGTCGACCTGGAGGATCTTCGCGCCGTGCACGAGGGCCTGGCCCATCTTGCCGATGGCGATCTTGCCCTGCGGGACGAGTACGGCACACACCATGCCCGCACGCACGGCGTACGCGGCGGCGGAGGCGGACGTATTGCCGGTGGAGGCGCAGATGACGGCCTTCGCGCCCTCCTCCTTGGCCCGGGTGATGGCCATGGTCATACCGCGGTCCTTGAAGGACCCGGTCGGGTTGGCGCCCTCCACCTTCAGGTGGACCTCGCAGCCCGTGCGCTCGGAGAGCACCTGCGCGGGCACGAGCGGCGTACCGCCCTCACGGAGCGTCACGACCGGCGTGCTGTCGGACACCGGAAGCCGGTCCCGGTACTCCTCGATGATTCCGCGCCACTGGTGGGTCATTGCTGGTTACTCTCCTTCAACCCGCATGATGCTGGCGACACCCCGCACGGTGTCGAGGCTGCGCAGCGCCTCCACGGTCCCGTTCAGGGACGCGTCGGACGCTCGGTGGGTGACGACGACGAGAGAGGCCTCGCCGTCCTTACCCTGCTGGCGCACCGTATCGATCGATACGCCGTGCTCGGCGAAAACGGTGGCCACCTGGGCGAGAACACCCGGTTTGTCCGCCACGTCGAGGCTGATGTGGTACCGCGTCACGACCTCGCCCATGGGCGAGACGGGCAGCTGGGTGTACGCGGAGTCGCCGGGCCCGGTCGCACCGCTGAGCTTGTTGCGGCAGACGGCGACGAGGTCGCCGAGCACGGCGGACGCGGTCGGGGCGCCGCCGGCGCCCGGCCCGTAGAACATGAGCTGCCCGGCGGCATCCGACTCGACGAACACCGCGTTGTACGCGCCGCGCACGGAGGCGAGGGGGTGGCTCAGCGGAATCATCGCCGGATGCACGCGCGCCGTCACCGATCCCCCGTCCGCCGCCCGCTCACAGATGGCGAGCAGCTTGATGGTGCAGCCCATCTCCTTCGCCGAGGCGAAGTCGGCGGCGGTGACCTCGGTCATGCCCTCGCGGTACACGTCGTCGAGGCGCACACGCGTGTGGAAGGCGATTCCGGCGAGGATGGCGGCCTTGGCGGCCGCGTCGAACGCCTCGACGTCGGCGGTGGGGTCGGCTTCGGCGTACCCGAGCGCGGTGGCCTCGTCGAGGGCTTCCTGATAGCCGGCCCCGGTGGAGTCCATCTTGTCGAGGATGAAGTTCGTCGTCCCGTTGACGATCCCCATCACGCGGTTGATCTTGTCACCGGCGAGGGACTCGCGCAGCGGCCTGACCAGCGGGATGGCGCCGGCGACGGCGGCCTCGTAGTAGAGGTCCCGGTTGTGCGCCTCCGCCGCCGCGTGCAGGGCTGCCCCGTCCTGGGCGAGGAGCGCCTTGTTGGCGGAGACCACGGAGGCGCCGTGCTCGAAGGCGGTGGTGATGAGGGAGCGGGCGGGCTCGATACCGCCGATGACCTCGACGACGACGTCGATGTCCCCGCGTTTGACGAGGGCGGTGGCGTCGGTGGTGACGAGCTCGGGGTCGATGCCCTCGCGCACCTTGGAGGGCCGGCGGACGGCCACGCCCGCCAGCTCGACGGGGGCCCCGATCCTGGCCGCGAGGTCGTCGGCGTGCGTCGTCATGATGCGCGCCACCTCTGAGCCGACAACCCCACAGCCCAGCAGCGCCACCTTCAGCGGACGCGTACGCATCATCCGACCTCGTTTCCTCATACCGTCTACGGTTGGACCAGTCTCACTCACCGGACGGGAGTTTCTATCCCTGGTCCGGATCGTGAGACATCTATTTCATTTTCCTGACAGCCGGCGGCAGGAGATCTTCCACCTGGGCCGACCGTCCATTCCGACCTGGATCAGCCGGTCGTTCCGACCTCGATCGGCCGGTCGTTCCGACCTCGATCGGCCGGTCGTTCCGAGGGTGACCAGCCGGTCGTTCCGGGGGGACCAGCCGGTCGTTCCGACCCGATCGGCCGGTCACCCGACGTCGAGACGCAGCAGGTCCTCCTCCGTCTCCCGGCGGACGATCACCCGGGCCTCGCCGTCGCGCACGGCGACGACCGGCGGGCGCAGGGCGTGGTTGTAGTTGCTGGCCATGGACCGGCAGTAGGCACCCGTGGCGGGTACGGCGATGAGGTCGCCGGGGGCCAGGTCGGAGGGCAGGAAGGCGTCCTTGACCACGATGTCGCCACTCTCACAGTGCTTGCCGACGACACGGACGAGCATGGGCTCGGCGTCGGAGGTGCGCGAGACGAGAGCGACGCTGTACTCGGCGTCGTACAGCGCGGTCCTGATGTTGTCGGACATGCCCCCGTCGACGGAGACGTACGTCCGCAGCCCATCGAGCGGCTTGATGGTGCCGACCTCGTAGAGCGTGAAGGCGGTGGGCCCGACGATGGCCCGCCCCGGCTCGACCGAGATCCGGGGCGTCCGCAGCTTCGCGGCCTCGCACTCCCGCGTGACGATCTCGCCCAGCGCCTTCGCGATCTCGTGCGGCTCGCGGGGATCGTCGTCACTCGTGTACGCGATGCCGAGACCACCACCGAGGTCGATCTCGGGCAGCTCGACCCCGTGCTCGTCACGAACGGCGGCCAGCAGCGACACCACGCGCCGGGCGGCGACCTCGAACCCGGCCATGTCGAAGATCTGCGAACCGATGTGCGAGTGGATCCCCACGAGCTCGAGCCCGTCGAGCGCGAGCGCCCGCCGCACCGCCTCCGCGGCCTGCCCGTCGGCCAGCGCGATCCCGAACTTCTGGTCCTCGTGGGCGGTGGCGATGAACTCGTGGGTGTGCGCCTCGACCCCCACGGTCACGCGGATCTGCACCCGCTGCCGCTTGCCGAGGGACTGCGCGATGTGGGCGACGCGGACGATCTCCTGGAAGGAGTCGAGAACGATCCGCCCGACCCCGACCTCGACGGCGGTGGTGATCTCTTCCTCGGACTTGTTGTTGCCGTGAAAGGCGATGCGGTCGGCGGGCATCCCGGCGGAGAGGGCGGTGGCGAGCTCACCGCCGGAGCACACGTCGAGGTTGAGCCCCTCCTCGTGCAGCCACCGCACGACGGCGCGCGAGAGGAAGGCCTTCCCGGCATAGAAGACGTCGGCGTCGTGCCCGAAGGCGGTCCGCCAGGCGCGGGCCCGCTCGCGGAAGTCGGCCTCGTCGATGAAGTAGGCGGGGGTGCCGAACTCCTCGGCGAGCCGGGTGACTTCCATCCCACCCACGCTGACGACGCCGTCGCCCGTACGGCTGACGGTGTGCGCCCAGACCTTGGGGTCGAGGGCGTTGAGGTCGGCGGGCGGGGCGCTGTAGTGGCCCTCGGGGAGGACATCGGCGTGACGGGGCCCGGCGGGGTGTGCGGAACGGCTCATTTTTCTCTCACAGACGGTCACAGATAGTCAGGGGCGCTGATACCGAGCAGGGACAGGCCGCCGGCCAGCACCGTCCCGGCGGCTTCGGCGAGCGCGAGCCGGGCACGGTGGGCGGCCGAGGGTTTCTCGTCGCCGAGCGGCAGCACGGTGTGCTGGAAGGCGAGGAGGGCGTCGGCGGTAGTAACGAGGTGTCGGGCGAGCCGGTCGGGCGCGCGGTGCAGGGCTGCCTGCGTCAGCACGGCCGGATACCCGGCGAGGGCCCCGACAAGCGCGCCGGTGCCCTCGCCGGGTACATCACCGGGGTCGCCGGTGCAGCCGAGCGCGGCGGCGTTACGGGTGAGGGCCCGGGTGCGGGCGTGGGCGTACCGGACCCGGAAGAGCGGGTTGCTCTCCCGCTGAAGCAGGTGATCGGCACTGACCCGCGGCCGGTCGTGGGACGCGGGGTGCAGCAGGGCCCAGCGGGCGGCGTCGGGACCGAGGGGGGTGGGGTCTTCGGGGGCGGGGGTGGGGCGGAGGGTTGCGGGCTGGGGGCGCGGGGGGTGGGCGTGCGGCGCCTTGGTGCGTGAGGGGTCGCCGGGGTCGGCGTGCGAGGGCTCGGTGCCTGCGGTGCCCGCGAGGTCGGCGGGCTCGGCGGGCGAGAGCTCGGTGCCCGTGGGCTCGGCGTGCGAGGGATGGATGTGGTGCACCTCTGCACGGCCGCCCTGGGTGGCCACGATCCGTACGAGCGCGTCGGCGACGACTTCGGCCCGGATGTCGTACGGGATCCGGAGCGGGACGATCTGCCCGGCGAGGACGCCGCCGCACCCATACGCGTCACGCTGGAGCCGGATTTCCCGTACGAGAGAGGCGCCCGCGCCACCCCCCAGGCGAATATTGAGGAACCCCGGCCCGGTGATCGCGACGTCGGCGACACCGTCGCTGCGGGTGAGGTGGGGCAGCAGGATCTCGGCGACCTGCCGTGCCGGCCGCCCGGCGGGCCGCGCCAACTGCAACGCGATGTTCGTGGCGTAGTCCCCGCACCCACCCGGCCCCGGCGGCGTCACCACCGCCCGTACCGGCATGACCACGCTCAGCTCCCCCTCGTCCACGGCACGACGCACCGCGCGCAGCACGGTGCGGGAGAGCTCGACGGGGGTCACGGGACAAGCGTAGGGGAGGAGGGGGGTGGGTAGGCGAGTCGATTTGGCTAGGGTCCGGGATGTGGACGGGCGCGGAGGGCGAGGGTGTTCTCACTGACGGCCGACGCTCAACCACGTGGACGGAGTAGGGGTAGCGACGTGGACGGGAGTACGGAGTAAGGCAACTCGAACGGAGTGCGGGAACGTCGGCGAACGAGAGACCGGAACCGCACGACGACCGCATCCCTGGCGACGCAAAACCCACCACTCTCACGCAACACCGATCACGGATCACGGATGGGCAGGTGCCTGCAGGGCCGACCACTCCCGACCCCTCATCACCACCACTCAGCGGCGCGGCACCCGCTCAATGACCGGCGCGCTGGGCCTCCTCGGCCCCGACCTCCTCGGCGCCGAGCTCATCCGGACCGAACGCTCCCCCGGCAAAGGCACCGCCACCACCGGCCCCACTCCCGCTCCCGCCCCCACTCCCCCGCCGCTCCATCAACTCCCGTACAAGTCGCACGAGTTCGGCAGGTTCGAAGGGCTTGGCAAGAAAGGCGTCAACGCCGACGTCGAGCCCACTGTCGACCTCGTACTGCGTACAGGCACTGACGATGGCGAGGGGAAGATTCCGGGTCCGGGGGTCGGCACGCAGCCGGGCGGCGGTACGCAACCCGTCGAGCCGTGGCATGACCACATCCAGGGTCACCACATCGGGCCGCACGTGATGCACGACGTCCAGGCATTCGGCACCATCGGCCGCGGTCACGACCTCGATGCCCTCCAGCTCGAGGTTGACCCTGATCAGCTGCCGGATGACCTTGTTGTCGTCCACAACAAGCACCCGGCCGGACGCGCCTGGCACAACTCGAGAGTAGGTCCGCGCCCACCGCGCCGTCCGGGTTTTCCCCACTTCCACCCCCGTGCGGGGGTGGCAACCACCCCAAGGAGGCCCCCCGCGGACGCCTCCGCTCCCCCTCCCCGGAACACCGCCCCGCCCCCACATAAACCCATGCCAGTCCCCCACGAAAGAGCTGGTAGGGTTCTACCCGTCGCCGCGAACACAGCGCCCGACACGCCCCCGTAGCTCAGGGGATAGAGCAACGGCCTCCGGAGCCGTGTGCGCAGGTTCGAATCCTGCCGGGGGCACTCGCCAGATCACCTACGAAAATCCGTATGTGACCAGGGCGGATGCCGACAGAAGAGGGCGGGAGTCAGTCTCACTGACTCCCGCCCTTTCTCACTCTCTCTCACTGTTCGCGCACTATCTGCGATACACGTGACACACCTCCGACACACTTCTCAGCTGGGACGTGGCACAGGGCCCCGTCGCCGGATGAGGATGGTGCGTAGGACGAGGGGATGGCTGCCCTGATCGCCGGCGGTTGTGGGCTGATCGGCGCCATAGCCGCGACCGCTGGTGCCGTGTGGGGCGCTCGGAAGGGTGCCGAGAGCGCCCTCGAAGCCACCCATGCTCAGGTGGCAGGTCAAGAACTAGCCGAGCACCGCCATTGGGCCCGAGAGCAACGCATGTTGACCTTGATGGATGCGCTTGATCGACTGGCAACCCTCGATCGTGCCCTAGGGCAGGCGGGGATAAAGCTCTCTCTCGGAGACGCACCACCTGAGGCATTGCATGACCAGTACATGACCGCCCATGACGCTTACATGCGCGCTGTCTTCCGCCTAGGTCCTGTCGTCACATTCCCGTCGTCCGCCCGGAGGGCGGGCCTCGCGGCGTCATAGGGGTCCCCCCTGCTCGAGCGGAGTCGAGAGCTTGGGGGAGCGTGCTCTCGGCGTGCCGGGCACAGGCCCTCGTACTGGACGTACTTGGGTCTGTGCCCGGTGCGGCGAGAGTGCGTGCATGGCGTCGCGGGGCAGACGGGAATTTGACGACAGGGCCTAGGGGCGTGGGGGCCAGAACAGGGGCGGGTCGTTGGCGAACGAGTCGTCCGTCTCATGGATCACGTCTACGGGACGTTGACGCGATGGGAAGCGGCCTTGCCTTCTGGAGGCCCTGTGGAAGGGCACAGGCAGGAATTTCGAACGCGCCGCGCTCAACTCCATGAGTGCTGGGGGGAGTTCGTCCGCATCGCAGCGCGGGCTCTCAGGCAACCTGCCGAAATCTCAGAAAGCGGCTCAGAAAGCGGCTTGCCATCAGGACCGCCCGCTACCTCTGAGTCATCTCGCTAGTGTCCTGCACCTCAAGTTCGTTGAAGAGGTCGGCGCGAATTTCCGGCGCAGGACGCTAGTCGTGGTTCTCGTTGGCGCGCCGTCGTTGCTCCTGCTCGCGCCGGATCCGGTCGTCCCGCCGCTTCCGGAGCAAGCGCTGCCTGGCAACACGGGCGGCCTCCTCCTCGGCCTTGGCGTCCCGAGGCGGCGGGGTATAGGTAGGAGAGGGAAGGGGGGCAGGGGGTGGCGACTGGACCGGAGGGGGCTGCGGGGTCGACGGGCGCGGTGGCGTCGGCGTTGACGGGCGCGCCGTGGTCCTCGGGCGCGGCTTTGGCCTTGGGTTGTTCTTCAGATCGCTCTTGCTCCAGGCCCACAGGCCGATGGCCACAATCGCGATCACGAGTAGCACTCCCATCCCGCCACGGTACTGCGGAGGGAATGCTTCAACCAGTGTCCCGCACCTTAGGTGCACCAAAGGGGTTCGGCGGCTTATGGTGCGAATTTCCGGCGCAGGACACTAACAACTCCCAACGAAAAGAGGCTTCTGGACCTCTGATAATGACGGTGTGTCAGTTCTCGTTGATGGTGGCCGAAGGGGGTGCGAGCCAGTCAAGACGAGGAAGACCGCTGCCAGACCGTGGGAGATCGACGACGAGTTGTGGGCGCGCATCGAGCCGCTGCTGCCGGTCGTCCCACGTGGTCCGCGGCGTCCAGGTCGTCAGCGTCTGGATAGTCGCAAGGTGCTGTGCGGGATCCTGTTCGTGCTGTGCAACGGAATCCGCTGGGAGTTTCTGCCCCAGGAGCTGGGCCTCGGCTCGGGGATGACCTGCTGGCGACGGCTGCGGGACTGGAACGAGGCCGGGGTCTGGCAGCACCTGCACGAGCTGCTGCTCTCCGAGCTGCGGGCCGCAGACCTGCTGGACTTCTCCCGCGCAGCGGTCGACTCCAGCCTCATCCGCGCGCTGAAGGGCCGGCCGGCCACCGGTCCGTCCCCGGTGGACCGGGGCAAGGCCGGCAGCAAGCACCACCTGATCGTCGAGGCGCACGGCATCCCGCTCGTGGCAATCACCACCGGCGGCAACCGCAACGACGTCACCCAACTGATCCCGCTGATCCAGGCCGTCCCGCCGATCCGCGGCAAGCGCGGCCAGCCACTGCGCCGCCCCAAGCACCTGTACGCCGACCGCGGCTACGACCACGAGGTCTACCGGGACAAGGTCCGCCGGTTCCAGATCACCCCGCACCTCGCCCGGCGCGGCACCGGGCACGGCTCCGGCCTGGGCGTGTACCGCGGGGTCGTGGAAGGAGCGATCGCGCTGCTGCACTGGTTCCGCCGCCTGCGTATCCGCTGGGAGATCCGCGACGACATCCACCACGCGTTCGTCACCCTTGGCTGCGCCGCCATCTGCTGGCGACGACTGCGCACCGCACTTTGTTGAGAGTAAGTGCGGGCGATCGCCCCAGGGGCTGGCCTGCTCGATGCGTCAGAACGCATACGTAGCAGTCGGGCCCGCGCAGCCTCACATCCGGGATCTCAGCACGTCGACCTCACAGCCCGGCGCGAACGGGTCGAAGCCGTGCTCGATCAGCCAGCGAACCACCAGCAGGCTTCGCAACGACCACCACGCGCGGATCACGTCGAGGTCGATGTCGGTGCCATAGCCGGCCACGACGTCGTCGAGGTGCTCCTCGTGTCCGAGCGTGAAGGTGGCGAGGTCGTACAGGGCATCACCCTGACCCGCCTCGGACCAGTCGATGATGCCCGTGACCTCGCCGCCGTCGACGAAGACGTGCGCGATCTGCAGGTCGCCGTGCGTGAACGCCGGAGTCCACGGCCGGAGCGCGGCCTCGGCGACCTGGCGGTTGCGGGTGACCAGGTCAGCGGGCAGGACACCGTTCGTCACGAGCAACTCGCACTCGTCGTCGAGTTCCGCCGCCAGCGCGACGATGCTCCGGCCGGCCCGGCCCGGCAGGGGCGGCAGGGGCGCTTCGTGCAGCTTCCGGATGGCGGAGCCCGCCGAGGCCCACGCCGCCGGCGACCCGGTCGACGGCCCGCCGAGGCGCCCGAGCGTCGTCCCCGGGAGCGCGGCGATCGCGAGCACGGGCGGCTTGCGCCACAGGACCTCCGGGGTCGGGACCGGCGCGAGGGACATCGCCTCGACCTCGACGTCGATGCGCGCCTGATCGGCGTCCACCTTCAAGAACACGTCACCGACGCGCAGAGTCGCGCGCTCGGAATGGGCGACGACGACCTTGACCTCATCCATGGGCGACCAGTATCCCGGGGATGATCGCCGACGTCGCCAGGTTTATCGCGTGCGACTACGCGGCTGACCGCGTCCCGCTACCCGGCGGCCTCGTGCACGACACCGACCTCTGACCAGGTCAAGCCCACCACTTTTGTCAGGAGTCCTCAGGCGGACCCGCCGATCATGTCGCCGACGGAGGCGGTGTGTGCCGCGGCCACTGCACGCCGGCGTGTTCTGACGCGGCGGCCCGGAACGCCTCCATCAGCGCTGACCCCGGATACGTCCCGAACACTTCATATTTCCAACGGTAGTTGCACGACCAGTAGCTCACCACGCGTCGCTCCGTGCGTGCGAAGAAATCTGGATTGCGCTCGATGAACTCGCCATAGAGCCTGCGGTCAGCCGACCCCGGGGCAGCGAGGCCGGGAACACCCAGGCCGATCGCGTCAAGGATCTCCAGCACGTACTCGCCGGCCAACTGCACCACAAATGGGACCACCCATGGCTCGCTCGACGCCGTGATCTTTTCGAGGTGGCGCTGGCGGACCCTCCCATCACTGTGCCGTGAGTACAGGCAATGCAAGATCACCTGCTGGGTTTCGGTCAGTGGCCGCTCCGAGCCGCCGCTCTCCGGCTCCTCGTTGTAGATCCGGTAGGGGATGGCGACGGTCTCGCCCTGCACCTCAACAACCTCGAATGACTTCGCTGGCGCGAGCCTGGCATCCGGCATGACCGCCAAGACGCTCTGCACGTCACCGGCAAGACGCGCCGGAAAGGCTGCCACAAGGACATGCGTGACGTTCGACGGATCCCGAGGCAGCTGCATGACACGAGGGTAGGCGGCGAGCCCTCGCCCTCTCAGCCGCCCGCCTCAACGATGCGGGGCAGGCCTTGGCTGCGGTGTCGCCCGGGCTGGGCACGGGGAACGCGCTGAGCTGCTGGTGCAGCTCGGGGTGGTGGCGGTGACGGGGCTGCCGAATCTGCGGCTGCCCCCGGGTGGTCAGGTGAGACGCGGGTGGTCGGCCGAGAGCTGAGCGGGACCGATCGCGCCCGGTACGGCAGCAAAGCCCCGATACGGCAGCAGGGCCCGGACCGCGCGTCGCGGTCCGGGCCCTGCCCCGTGCGGTGCCGCCCTGCGGCGGCGGTGCGTCAGCTCTGTGTGGTGTCGTCGCCCGCCTGCCCGGCGCCTTCAGCTGCGGCTGCCTTCTCGCGCATCTTGCGCACCAGCTCCGCCTTCTGGTCGGCTGCACCCTGGCGGTCGCGGTTGCGGTGCGGACCGTTGTTCTGCCGTTCGGCGCGGGACAGCTTCTTGCGCTGGCCGCCGCCCATGCCCACGGGGTTGTTGATGTTCTTGCTCACAGTCACGGGTTCTCCCGGTAATGATTTGAAGTGATCTACGGATTCATCGGTGGGGACGGGCGGCGACGTCGAAGGACGTCAGCAGGGGCCCATCACGCTCTCACTCGTAAATCGGCGTCTGGAAGAACATGACAAAGACGTTACCCGCTTCCGTCGGCCCCACGCACCAACCTTTTCGCCGCCCCGGCGTCGGCCGGGCCTTCGGCAAGCGCTCGGGGTCAGCCGTTTCCTTCCGGGTATCTCAGCACCGCCAGCACCCGCCGGTGGTCGCCGCCCGCCCGGGCAGGTCCGGATGGGCGTTACTGGGCCGCCGCGGGCGTTGTCAGTGGTCGCGAGCACACTGTCGGCATGAGAGATCATCTCACTTGCGCGCCGCCGTTACGGGACACCCTTTAGGCTACGTCGCCTTCCTCTTCCAGCGCCTTTGCAATCTCCGCGTTGGCGGCCTCCTCGTGGCCGTCGATGCAGCCGTGATACCGACGGTGGATCACTTCCGGGGAGTTGCCGACCCGCCGGGCCACCTCAGCGATGGGCACCCCCGCGTTCAGCCACCGCGTGACGCACGCGTGCCGCAGATCGTACGGGCGCCCGGCGAGAGGCGACTCGACGCGGTCCGGTGGGAGGGCGAACGGTCGCGCTTCCTCCCACGCGCGCCAGTACGTGGATGAGCCGACGACTCCCCCACGCTCGTTCCCGAACACGCGCCCTTCTTTGGCGGTCCCGAATTCCTTCAGGTGGGCCCGAAGGATGGCCACCAGGACGGGCGGGATCGGGACAGGGCGGTCGTTGTCGGCTTCGCGTGCCTTCAGCCCGCGGCGGTCATGCCGCTCCCCGGAGTCGGTCCATTGCTTGCCTGAGACGGGGCGCGTCTCCCGCAGCGTCGGTGTGCCCCAACCCGCCTCCGGTAGGTGGCAGTCAGAGAGCCTCGGCCCGACCGCCTCAGCGGGCCTGGGGCCCGCGTAGTACAGGACCGCGTAGAACGCCACCAGGCGCCGCCCGCGGTTGCGGTCCCACAAGCCGATGTAGGAGACGCCTGTGAGCAACGCCGTTGGTCCCGGAGACCTCGGTCAGGAAGTCGTCCGAGTCTGGCTTGCGGACGTGGTGCACGAGCACGACGGCGATGCCGTAGTGGTCCGCGAGCCGCTTCGCGTAGCCGACGGAGACGTAGTCCGCGTCATACGCGGACACCCCCTGTGGGGCTTGGCCGCGCATCTTGGCGAACACGTCGATGACGACCATGCGGGCGTCAGGGTTGCGGTCCAGCCACTGCGCGATGGCTTCGGTGCCGCCCGGGGGGGAAGGGCGGACACTCGGTCACGAGGGTCAGCCCGGCGGGCGCCTGCTGGCTTCCCAGGAGTTTGCCCATGCGAGTCTGGAGACGGCGCGGGGTGTCCTCCAAAGCGAGGTAGAGCACCGGTCCGCCTTGGACGGGCATGGAGTCGAAGGCCTGTCCGCCGGCCGCGAGGGCGAGTCCGAGGGACAGCCAGGACTTGCCGACCTTGGGCGGTCCGGCGAGCAGGCTGACGCCGGCGGCGAGGATGCCCGGCACGGCCCACTTCGGCTCGGGGAAGTCCGCGGCCATGAGCTGATACGCCGTCCACGCGGTCCGCGGACGCTCCCGCTTCGGCGGTGGCGCCGGGGCCGATGCCGGGTCGCTGGGGACGGAATACAGGTGCAGGGGCGGGATGGGGTTGGCGCTCATGCCGCGACCGTCCGGGGGAGCCGCGCTCCGGCCCGCAGCCCAGAGGCGATGGTGCGCCGTGCCTCGCGCTCGCCCTGCCCCACTTCGAGTGCGGCGGTCAGGAGCCAGCCGGTCACGTCGGCTTCGCTCAGCCGAGTGAGCAGCGAGTGGGTTTCAGGCACCCAAAGGCCGGTAGCGGACAGCGGGTCACGGGCGTGCCGTGGGTGTCCGGGCTCAGGGCAGTGGAGTGGTCCAGAACATCAGGCAGCTTTGACTCAGCCCTTGCACCCGCTGTCGTCCCGATAGCCGATCTCGGGATCGTCGGCTTGGCCTCTCTTGCTTCGGCAGGCCCTGCACGTGCCCGGAACTGTGGCTTCCATCATGGCGAATGTGATCTTGTCCTGGTGAGATCGCCGGATGCTCGGTTTCCTCCTCCGTCTCCTACCGTTCTGGGTCCGCGAGCCCCTGCTCATCGCGGTCGGGTCCGTTCTCGGCGTACGCATCATGTATCTCGCCGTCCGCGATCACGATCGGGTCGCCGCCGGTCTCGGCGTGGTGTTCCTCGTGTTCACCGCAATACGCGTCCACGCGGTGATCCGGGCCCTGCGCGCACGCCGGAACCCGAGTCCGGCAACCTCCGCCAACGGGGCGGCCGTCGATGATGCCGCCCCGCCCCAGCGCCAGGCCCAGGCCCAGCCCCAGGCTGGAATCGGGCCGCGTCCCGGCCCGGACACTCCGAAGAAGGAGAAGAAGGAGGAGCACAACGCATGGGGCCAGGCCTTCGCGGCCGTGGCCGTGTTCGGGGCACTCGCGGCCGCGCTGTGGGTGGCCCCACGCTTCATGCCGTCCGGCGACAACGCCCCGCAGCCCGCCTCGTGTTCGGGCGCGTCACACGAAAAGCTTCCGAAGGCCTACAAGGACACGCCCCAGCCCGTGACCGGTGAAGAGCTGTGCAAGGCGCTCAACCGGCCAGACCTGGCCAAGCTCCTTGGAACGCCTGAAGAGACCGCGACCACTGTTTCCAGCACCAACAACACCGCTCCTCTGACTGATGGGAAGGTCGCCCAACCGAAGGCCGAGGTCACGTTCGACACGTACACCGTGAATGTCTCGGCCACTTACAACGAGCTGTCGACCGACCAGTACGTGAAGCTGATGAAGTTCGGGGATGAGAGGGACATCAAGACGCTTACGGTTCTCGGTCGGCCCGCGGTCCTCTCCTCGGATCACACCATGAAGCTCGAGATCAATCTCGGAAGTGGCGGATCCGGCGGACCGGTCGAACAAGGCCCACTGGCCAGAACGCTGTCCGTGGCCCTGGACCGTAATGACCGAGGCGGCTACTGCGAAATCACCGTGTGGAGCACGTCGGGAGCCCTCCCGAACGACAGCGCTCTCCTCGACATCGCCGAGAAGGTTCTTCCGAAGATCCCCGAACGACCTGTCCGATGAGACGCTGAAAACATCTCGGCGAAAAGATCGGTCCAGTCGCGCCGGGGGTGCTCTTATTATGGCTCTTCGGTGTGATGGGTTTCGGTTTCAGGTCGGTCGGCTGCGCACTTCCTTTTCGGTGAAGCCGAGGAAGAAGCCCCACTGCCAGACTTGTTGCTGCGAGGAGGTCTGAGCAGCGGGTAAGCCCCGAGACCGAAAGGAATCGGGGCTTGCCTTAGCCGTCTTCTCCCCAGCCCATGGCTTTCTCGATCTTCCTACTTCATTCCCCCACAGGGCACAGCCCTGATCGCTCCTGACGCGATCACTCTCTTCTGATCACCCTCCATGACGTGCGGCCCTACGATCCGGTTGTGGACCACGCATACGCAATAGAGACGCTCACCAAGTTCCTCGACGGGGTCAATCAGCACCTGTCCGACCTGGACAGCGCGAACATGAGGGAAGGGGTAACCCCGACTGACGCACCCCAAGAGTTGGAGCTTGAGGAGGTACGGGCACGGCTGATCGAAAGTGCCTATGTGCCCAACCTCGGAGGCTACGCTGCCGACGAGTGGAGTCAGCGTCAGCGCTGGTGGACAGCCCGGGAGGCCGCCGTCCAAGCCCTCGGCCGGGCCCAGTCGGCTGAAGAGATAGCAGCGTTCCTGCGGCCTGCCTCGCCCTCGATCGCCGCTGACGACCTACACCCCTGGGTATGGGAGCCGGCCGCACAGCTCTGGGCAGCTGGGGCCCGTCAGGACGCCGTCCTCACGGCAGCCCGCACGGTCAATCGTCGCCTCCAGCAGAAGCTGAACCGCCATGACATCGGCGAGACCGACCTGTGCATGCAGAGCTTCGACATGAAAGCACCGACCGAAGGAAAACCCCGCCTGCGCTTCGGTGGGGACCGCAGCACCCCAACCTGGAAGGCTCGGCAGGACGGCGCCAAATACACGTCCGCCGGGGCCTTCCTGGCCATCCGGAACCTCGCTGCGCATGAGGACGAAGTGAGTTGGACCCAGCAGGAAGCACTGGAGTACCTGGCGACGTTCTCTGTCATCGCGCGGTGGATCGACGAGTGCATGGTCGAGACGGCGCCCTAGACCTCGGACTGCGCACGGTATGCGATAGAGCCCTTTCACGGCGACGTCCTCATACCGCGTACGCGCAGGTCAGCGGCACCGTGCGAACTCATCCTGGCATGTCCTCCGAAGCCCTGCGCGCAGGTTCGAATCCTGCCGGGGGCAGTTGTGGACCGCCCTTCAGTGAGCTCTGCCGAGGCCCGCTCCGCTCGCGCGTCCGCCACTCAGCCGCGGCAACATCGTCACCGCGCCACGGACCCCCGGGATGGGTACTCCAGTCGCCGCCGGTTGGACCGCAGGTCGAGCCTCACGGAGATTGGGGGCTGGGCGCTGCGGTCTAGTGGTCGGTGGTCTTGGGGTGGCTGGTCGAGGTGCGGTCGATCCAGACGGTGCGGCGCTCGACGTCGATGAGATGAGCCGAAGAGATGGGTGGTGGAGCAGACGTTCGGCACCCTCATGCCCCACCGCAGACTCGTGCGGGACTACGAAAGCCGGCCGGTCAGCTCGGTGGCGGTGATCCACTGGTCCATGACCGACGTCAGGCTCCGCCGCCTCCCCCGCACCGCCACGCCGACCTGGCGCGATGCGGTCCAGGCGAGCGGGAGAGGGCGGTGACGGTGAGACAGGTCCTGGACAAGATCGAGGCCCGGCAGCAGTTGGTGCGTGAGACCGTCGAACGGCTGCGCGAGCAGATCGCCGAGCTCGCCGGGCAACTCGTCGCCGAGCTCACCTTGGAGTTACCCACCCGGCGGGCGACCTCGGCGATCGGAACCCCGGCGTTCAGCCACCGCGTAGTACACGCGTGCCGCAGGTCGTGGGGGCGCCCAGCAAACGGCTTCACGTCGAGGGAGCAAGGCGAGACGGCGTACTGGTCGTGGTCGTACCCGCGGTCGCCGGGCACAGCGTCGGGGCGGTGCCCGGGCCGGCGCGCTTGCCTCGCACCGGTGGGACCGTCCGGACGAGCGGAATGAGGCGGTTTGGAGTGTCCCGCCGTCGGGCCGCCGTGCGGGCGGCGGCGGATTGTTCTAGCGTCGAACAGAGGAGGGGCAGTCCTGCCGAGCCGACGGGTGGGGGCCCGAGGCCACGGTCGTACGCCGGGCGCGTCCGCTGCTCGGCGCCTTGAATCCGCGAATCCCCGACCAGCCCCGGAGAGCAGGTGCCTCCCATGCACACGGCGGCCCGTATCACCGGTGTCCTCACCGGTTTGACCCTCACACTCGGCGGCGTGGCCCTCGTCGCCCCCGCCGCCCACGCGGACATCCCGGCCTGCACGAACATGGTCAAACAAGCAGGCGTCGAAGTCTCAGACGCCGTCAGAGTGGCGTGCACCCAAGGTGTGCACGGTGACCTGCGGGGTTGTGTGAGCGACCTGACCCAGGTCGGCACGCCGGGCGGCGCCGCGAACGGTGCCTGCCGATTGGCCGCCAACCCCCCGTGACGGCCGCTGCCGACATACGCCACCGCGGGCGTCGCGGGCGAGGTAGATCTTCGTTGCCGGTCCGCCGCAGGACCGGCCGCCGTTCCGCTCGCCGCACGGGGGCAGGACCCTTTCGGGGCACTCGCCTGGGATCAGCAGAAAGCAAGGGCTGACCAGGGCGGATGCCGATGTGAAAGAGCGGGAGTCGGACTTGCCGGCTCCCGCTCTTTCTTGTTGTGTCTCGCTGTTCGCGACACACCTCCGGCACACCCTGCGGGCGGACGTATGGAGGAAGCGCCCCGTGTGACCCAGGGCCTGCGGCTCAGCCGACCGTCCACTTCTGGTTGGCGCCGCCCGAGCAGGTCCAGATCTGCAGCCGGGTGCCGTTGGCCGAGTTGTTGCCCGTCACGTCCAGGCACTTGTTCGCCTGTGGGTTCACTATGTCGTTCGCCGAGGAGACGGCCCACTTCTGGTTCGGTCCACCCGTGCAGTCCCACAACTGGACCGTCGAGCCGTCCGCCGTCCCGTTGCCGGTGACGTCGAGGCACTTGCCGAGCGCGCGGATCGTCCCGTCCGAGCCGACGGTCCACTGCTGGGCGGCGGTGCCGTTGCAGTCGTAGAGCTGTACGGGGGTGCCGTTGGCGGAGTTCGCCGCGGCGACGTCCGCGCACTTCCCGGCGAGCCCTCTGATCGCGACGCCGGCGGCCGTGTCGCCCGTGGTCACCGACACCGAGTCCACCAGCAGTTGCTGCGGGAAGGCGGTGGAGCTGTCCGGGTCGCCCGGCCAGTAGCCGCCCACTGCAAGGTTCAGGATCAGGAAGAACGGCTTGTTGAACACCCAGGTCTTGCCGCCCAGGTCGGCGGGTGTGCGCCGCTGGTAGACGGTCCCGTCCACCGACCAGGTGATCGAGTCGGGAGCCCAGTCCACGGCGAAGGTGTGGAAGGCGTCGGCGAAGGCCTGGCCGCCGGGCAGGGAGTAGGCCGCGCCTATGCCGCCCGAGCCGGAGTAGCCCGGGCCGTGGATCGTGCCGTGGACCGTGGAGGGCTCGTAGCCGACGTTCTCCATGACGTCGATCTCGCCCGAGTCCGGCCAGTTGACCGGTGTGCCGAGCATCCAGAACGCGGGCCACATGCCCTGCCCGCGCGGGATCTTCATCCGGGCCTCGACGTGCCCGTACTGGGCGTTGAACTTCCCGGCGGTGTTCAGACGGGCCGATGTGTACTGGCAAGTCCCGTACCAGCACTGGTAGTTGGCCGGGTTCTCCCGGCGGGCCGTGATGACCAGATGCCCCTGGCCGTCCAGGGCCGCATTTTTGTTGCCCGACGTGTAGTACTGCCGCTCGTGGTTGTTGACGTTGTCGCCGGTCTCGATCTGCCACTTCGAGGAGTCGACGGCCGCTCCGGCGGGCCCGTCGAAAGTGTCGGAGAACGTCACGGCGGCGGCCCCGACACTCGGGGTGTCCGCCCGTGCCGGGCCGATCGCGGCGGTCGCGACCAGCATCGCGGAGAGGGCGGCGAGGAGACATCTGCGGAGCGATCGTGGCGAGACCACGGCTCTCCCTTCCGGCGCACGGGTGCGCCGAGCGAGGTGGGGGGTGAGTGCGTCGCCTCTTGATTTAAGAAGTGAGATAAGGGGGCGTCAATAGTTTGGTACGGACCAAATGGTGAAGGCGTGAACCAACTGGTGACGGCGTGGGGTGCGTCATGCCGTATGCGTCATGCCGTATTCGCCGTCAACGATGCCCGGTGACGGCGACCTCCTTGAGGCACACCCGCATGATTGCCTCACCCCAGCCGTCGGTACCAAGGCCGCCCTGCGATTCGGCGAGGCAACTAGGCCCTGTCGTCACATTCCCGTCTGCCCCGCGACGCCATGCACGCCCTCTCGCCGCACCGGGCACAGACCCAAGTACGTCCAGTACGAGGGCCTGTGCCCGGCACGCCG
>NZ_JBHVST010000082.1:0-52094 GCF_042885015.1 Streptomyces sp. NPDC058086
ACGGATTGCGCCAGCCGGCCATCGGGTCACCGGACGCCGTGGTGTATCCGGTCGCCGTCTGGGTCACCGACACCGGCAGGGAGCCTGTCGCGCGCTGGGCGCGCACGCCGCCCACGTACAGCTGCCGGGTGTCCAGGCCGCTGGGGGCCGGGGCGGACCAGATGTCGCTGCCCGTGCTGGTCTTCGCCCAGCCGCTGATCTGGACACCGCCGCTGATGACCGGGGTCTGTCCGGACGCAGCCTTCCACCAGACGGTGCCGGCAGTACCGCCGCCTGAGTCCGCGGCGGTGAAGGTCAGCGTGTTGGCCAGCCGGTAGACGCCACCGCCCAGGGTCACAGTGACCGGGCCGGACGTCGTCTTGTCGATCGCCCGGACTGCGGTCTGTGCCTTGGTGAGCGTGCGGAAGGGGGCGGCGGCGCTGGTCCCGGGGTTGCTGTCGCTGCCGCTGGGCGAGACGAAGTAGGTGATGGCGGTGGCCGCGTGCGCGGGCAGGGCGAAAAGCACTGCCACGGGCAGGAGCGCACCAAGGAAGGCCGCCATGACACGGTAAGACCCGATGAATAAGCAGAGCACGCCAGCGGGCCTCGTGACGTGCGCCTGCTCTTTTATGGGAAACATGCTGGCAAAATAGGGGTGCCGAGATGAGACGTCAACGATCGTGACGATAAGACATCGGATCAATTTTCTCGGGGAGGGTGGTGCTCTCCCCGGCCGCGCGGGGTCACCTCATGTGGGGGTGGGTGCCCGCAGAGCGAGGAGGGCGATGTCGTCGTCGTTGGACGCGCATCTCTCCCGAGCTGTCGACGATCTGCGCGTCCTCTCTGTGACCGTTCTACTGACGAAGGCATGCCCCGAAAGCTGATGCAGACTGGCCCGCGGTCATCCGATCGTTGCGACTGGACCACGTCACGAAGCAATTTCAAGGTCGAGATGTCCCCGGAGCATCTCGGGATCAATCTGCGATGGCACTGAGGCGAGACTGTGGTCACTGCGCCGGACCGATCAGGTCGTGCAGCGACTGCCGGTCACGGGAGCCGCTGAGCCCGCCTGGACCGCGTGTATGCCCTCACCGATCGCCTCGCCGGCACGGCTTCTGGCTGCTGGCGGGTAGCGTTCAGCCCAGGGTGATGACACGGGAGTTGACCCGCCGCATCCAGTCCTGGTCGGTGTGCCACGTGGGGTGGTGAGGGGCCGCATTGGAGGTCGGGACGACGCCCTGGAATCCCGCGGCGAGGCAGCGGGCGACGACGAATTCCGCGATGTCCTTGCCGGCGGCGTCTCCTCGAAGCGGGTCAGGAGAGGGGTGTACCCCACGACGCCTTCACCGAGGGCGGCGGGGATACCGCGGCGCCGCGCGAACTCGGCCACGGAGTCGACCCACCCGGCCAGCGTCTCCCGCATGGCCTGACGGTGCGCCGGATAGTTTTCGTAGAGCCTCAAGTCCCAGCGGTCGGGGTCCACCCAGTCGTGCGCGTCGAATAGTTCGCGCGGTATCCCCGTGGCGGCCAGACGGCAGGGTTCGTCCGGCTGGTAGTCGGCGAAGGCGGCAGCATGGCGGTCAGTTCGGGGGTGGGCCAGGTGGCCGTCTCGGGCGCCGCTTCGGTGCTGTGCACCAGCGCGACCCGTGACGTCGTCCTGCAACTCGCCAACCTCCACGGCGACATCACCACCCAGATCCCCCTCGTGGACAACACCACCCCGGTGGTCAACACCTACGACGAATACGGCAACCTGCTATCCGGCACCGACCCCACCCGCTACGGCTGGCTCGGCGGCAAGCAACGCTCCACCGAAACCCCCAACGGCGTGACCCTCATGGGCGTCCG
The DNA here is from genome assembly GCF_042885015.1 of Streptomyces sp. NPDC058086. Taxonomy (NCBI): domain Bacteria; kingdom Bacillati; phylum Actinomycetota; class Actinomycetes; order Kitasatosporales; family Streptomycetaceae; genus Streptomyces; species Streptomyces sp. NPDC058086. Next base: position 1,828 of record NZ_JBHVST010000082.1, read on the forward strand.
CCTCTACGACCCGGCCACCGGACGCTTCCTGTCCGTCGATCCCGTCCCCGGCGGCAACGCCAACCCGTACGAGGGCGCTGTCACGTTGGCTGACCGGATGGGATGATCTTCTGGTTGATCACGGTGGAGGGGGATGCCCGTGGAGATCACGTCGCCGTTGTACAGAGGGCACCGGTACCCGGTCGAGGTCATATCCCACTGCGTGTGGCTGTACCACCGATTCCCGCTCAGTTTCCGCGAGGTCGAGGAGCTGCTGCTCCAGCGCGGCGTCATCGTGTCCTACGAGACCATCCGCCGATGGTGCGCCAAATTCGCCCAGGCCTACGCGAACGGACTGTGCCGCCGCCGGCCCCGGCCTGGCGACAAGTGGCATCTGGACGAGGTCTTCATCAAGATCAACGGCGAGCTGAAGTACCTGTGGCGGGCCGTCGACCAGGACGGCAACGTGCTGGATATCCTCGTGCAGGACCGCCGGGACAAGGCCGCCGCCAGGCGCTTCTTCCGCCGCCTGATGAAAAAGACCGGCACGGTGCCGCGGGTGGTCGTCACCGACAAACTCCGCTCCTACGGCGCCGCCCACCGCGTGGTCATGCCCTCCGTCGAGCACCGGCAGTCGAAGTACCTCAACAATCGGGCGGAGAACAGCCACCAGCCCACCCGGCAGCGTGAACGGGCCATGAAGGGCTTCCACAGCGTAGGCGGAGCCCAGCGGTTCCTGTCCGCGTTCAGCGGCATCTCACCCCACTTCCGACCCCATCGCCACCTGCTCACCGCCTCCGACCACCGAGCCGAAATGACCATCCGCTTCGCCATCTGGGACCACGTCACCAGAGTCGTCGGCGCGGCCGCAACGGCCTGACACAGGGTTGACACCCGAGCCGACCACCCCCTGGCACGCCCCAGGCCCTCGCACACCCAACAACGTGACAACGCCCTGCGAGACGCTCCTGGACCCGGGGCCGACACTACACAACATCCGAGGTCTCCAGGGAAGCTGCCCCACCTGCGCAGAGCGTGGCATCAACCCTGCTCGGCCCGGCTACCTCTACCTCGTCATCCACAACGGCCATCGCGCTCTGAAGTGGGGCATTGCCAACATCGAACAGCGCATCACCCAGCATATTTCCCAGGGCTGGGGGCTGGTCTCACGCTGGAACTTTGATCGCACCGGCGACGCATGGGCTCTCGAGCGTCAGATCAAAGCCTGGATTCGGAGCCAGGGCATCCCGCGGGCACTGACCGTCGATCAGATGAGGTACGGCGGACATACAGAGACCGCTTTCCTCGCCGATATCGACCTTGATCTCGTTCAGCAGTACATCGAATCCCTGACCAGCCGCCGCCCCGAACCAGGCCGGGCTGAAAGAAGGCGTGCGTCCGGAGCCCACACAACCGCCAGCAGCGTCAGTGCTGGGTGGGTGGTGGCCACGAGAGCACCGGATGGCGCCGCTCTCTGGGAAGGCATCTTGGCCGTGACGTTGAGAGGTATCCATCGGCACTCACGAGACCACCACCCGCCAGCTGGGTTGCGCAGCCGCGCTCGTCGCAGACCTGCGGCCCGGCGGAGTGCAGGCGTCACAACCCGTTCGAACCACCTCACCGACCGGCGAGGGCCGGTGAGCTCGTTGCACGGGAATTAGGCTGAAAGCGCCGGACGGGAAGTGACCGCCGTGGACCCCCGCAACACCTCCCGCACCTGCCCCGCATGCGGGCACACCGCCAAGGAGAACCGGCCCACACAGGAAAAATTCCACTGCGTCGCCTGCGGCCACAACGCGCACGCCGACACAGTGGGAGCCACCAATGTTCTACGGGCCGGGCTGGTCCGTCGCGACGCCAACCCGGCATAGCGAGAAGCCCCCGGCTTCACGGGGAGGAGTCACGGGTCCGTACTCCGCAGTACGGTCAGCGTTCTGCGGAGAATGACTCGATGTAGGCCAGGGCCCCGTACAGCGCGTCCCGCAGGGGTGTGGACTCGCCGGCCGCCTGGTCCAGCAGTGCTCCTCCCTGGAACGCTGCGGCGAGCAGGTGGGCGAGCGCGGCCGGGTCGGCCTCCGGCCGCAGTTCGCCGCGCTCGCGCATCTTGCTCAGACCGCGTCTGAACAGCTCCTGCCACCGCTCGAAGCCGCGGGCCGCCGCGTCCCGGTGGGAGGGCTCGGTCTTGACGACCTCGGCGGCCAGGGAGCCGAACGTGCAGCCGCCGCGCAGCATGTCCTGCGAGGCAATGCAGGAGTCAGCCCACCGGCGCAGGGCGGCGAAGCTGTCCAACTCGCCCAGCTCGGGCGCCTGTTGACGGGCGACGATACTGTCGGCCTGCCACGCGAGCACCGCGCGCACCAGGGACTCCTTGGTGGGGAAGTGGCGCGTCAGCTGCGAGCCGCTGACCCCGGCGGCCTCCCGGATCTGCTCGTTGTTGGTGTTCCGCGCACCGTGTTCGTCGGGCGCTGCCGCCTTCCGGAGCCCGAGCGAATCGTGGCCAGCGCCAGGGCGAGAACCTCGGGATCGCACCGTCGGCCCGGCCTACAACCTCGTGAAATCGCTCTCTCGGTCCTGGAACAGCCGGGCCGGGCAGCACACCGTGGTGCGCGGTGTGCTGCCCGGCCCGGCGTCCGAGGGCGGGCTCGGGTCGCGCTATGAGGTGACCGAGCGGAAGTTCCAACGGCCCGAGCCGACTTCGTATACCGTCTCGGTCCCGCCGTCGCGCACCACCCGTGCTCCTGCCGGTGCCTCGGCGCGTCCGTCGAACAGGGGGACGTGCACCTCCGCCGTGGTGCCCGCGGGCACGTCCACGGTGAGACGGAACAGCCCGGCGTCGTGCGTCCAGTCGGTCCGTGCGACGCCGTACGGCGTGCGGTAGGAGCCCGACGCCGAGGTCATGTCTCCCTCGACGGCCGGGTCGATGAGGAGCTTGGCGTAGCCGACGGACTCGGGCGTCTGCCCGATACCGGCGACCCGGGTGGTGAACCAGGAGTCGATGGCGCCGAGCATGAAGTGGTTCTGCGACTGACCGGGTCCGCCGTCCCAGGATTCGCCCAGCGTGGTGTTGCCAGCGCGCACCTGGTAGCCGTAGCTGGGGCTGGTGGTCTGGGTGGCGATCTCGTGGACGATGTCGTCGCGATCCGCGGTGGACAGGACGCGGAAGGCGGCCGGCAGGGAGATCTCGCCCAGCAGCAGGTGGTAGCCGGCGTCCTTGACGGCGGTGGTGAAGTGGCTGAGCAGGCGGTCCTTCTCCCCCGCCGGGTAGGCCCCCATGTCGAGGGCCAGGGCCTCGGCGCCCTGACCACCGCCCCCGAAGGTGCCGGTGGCGGAGTCGTAGTACTTCGTGGCGAGTGCCGTCGCGCTGGCGTCGGCCTTCGCCCGGTACGCGTCGGCCGCCGCCCGGTCGCCCAGGACGGTGGCGATCCGGGCGAGGGCGTCGACAACCCGCCAGTAGCCGTAGGTGCCGGCGACCGCGCGCGGGAACGTACGGTCCGGTGTGAACCAGTCACCCAGCCCGTAGTCGAGGATGCCGCCGGACACCTGCCGCTCGAGGAAGTCGGCGTACTGCCGCATGCGCGGGTAGTAGGTGCGCAGCGTGTCCGTGTCCCCGTAGGTCGTGTAGAGCTGCCAGGGGACGAGGACGAACGCGCCGCCCCAGTTGGCGTCGTTGCGGTATGCGCCGGGCAGGCTGGTGTACTCCGGCACGGTGCTGGGGATCAGTCCGTCCTGCGTCTGTGCGTCCGCCATGTCACCGACGATCTTGCGGAGGTAGGACCGCATGTCGTAGTTGGCGGCGAGCGCTGGGAAGACGAGCTGGTCCTGCTCCAGCCATCCCAGCTTCTCCCGGCTGGGGCAGTCGGTGAGGACGCTCATCATGTTCCCCTGGATGGCGCGCCGGATCAGCGAGTGGATGTCGTTGAGGAGCGGGTCGGAGCTGCTGAAGTCGCCGGCCGAGGTGTTGTCGGTGCGCAGCACCTTGCCGCGTACGGTGACCGTCGCGTCCTCGGGCAGGCCCTTGAGTTCCAGGTAGCGGAAGCCGTGGTAGCCAAAGCGTGGGTGCCAGGTCTCGCTGCGGGCGCCGCGGGTGGTGTAGTTGTCCCAGAGGGGGGCTCCCACGTTGCTGATGGACTGGAACGCGTGGCCGTCCTTCAGGCTTTCGGCCGGGTAGACACGGATTTCGGTTCCGGCCGCGGCGCTGACGGTGATCTCGGGCCAGCCGGCGATGTTGCGGCCCAGGTCGAAGACCCGGCTGTGCTCGGCGCCGTCGACCTCCTTGCCGGTGAGGGTCTCGACGACCTTGATGGGTTCGGTCTCGCGTGCGCTGAGCCGGGCCGGGTTCTGCGCGGTGCCGGGGCCCGGTACCGCGACAGCCCTCTCCCACCGGTGCCGGTCGCCGCTCGGCTCGTCCCAGTGGGGGATTTCCCAGCGTGCGTCGTAGTCTTCGCCGCCGTACCAGTTCGAGGAGGTGGTGGGTCCCAGCGTGGCGCGCCAGTCGTCGCCGCTCGTGACGGTGCGGACGCTGCCGTCGGCCAGGGTCACCTCCAGCCGGGCGATCAGCTTGGGGTCGCTCAGGTTGCCGTACAGCTTGCGGTAGCGGTCGGCGGTGCTGACGACGTTGGACATGCCGTTGCCCAGGGCGACACCGATGGTGTTGGCGCCGGTCCGCAGGCGGTCCGTGACGTCGTAGGTGGCGTACTGGACGCGCTGCGCGTAGTTGGTGTTGGCGGGTTCCAGGACGGCGTCACCCACCGGTTTGCCGTTGAAGGTGGCGTCGTAGATGCCGAGGCCGGCGAGGTACAGCCGGGCGCTGCGTACCTTCGCGCGCAGGGTGAAGTCGTCGGTGAGCAGGGGCAGTCCGTACGGCAGGTAGGGCTGGGGCGGCTGCTGGCCGCCGGCCTGGGCGAGCGTGGTGAAGGGGCCGCTCGCGCTGTCGGCGCTCGACAAGGCGTAGTCCGCCGGGAAGTTCGGGACGCGGCCGTCCGCGGTGAGGACGTCGGCGCGTGGGTAGAGCGCCACCTCGTCGAAGGTCTTCGCCGTCTTCAGGTCGAGGGTGAGGACCACGGGCGCGGCGGCGACATCGGCACTGGTGTGTGCGGCGCTCGCGTATCCGGCGGCGGTCTGCAGGGCGCTGTTGGGCAGGCCGTCGACGGCCAGGGCCGGTTCCCAGGTCTTGCGCAGGGTGTTGCTCTCCGAGGCCGTGACCGCGGCGCCCCGGGCGAGGCCGGTGGTGGAGGTGGCGGAGTCGCGGATGTCGATCTCGCCGAGCTGGACGCGCCAGGTGCGGGTGGGAAAGGCCTCCGCCAGGGGCAGACCGAGCTTGGTGACGTCCAGGCGTACGTAACGGGCGGTGGTGCGGGGGACCTTGACGACGACGGGTTCGACGGTGCGCGCGCTCAGTCGCCAGTCCGGATGCGTGATCCAGTGGGCGTCCCAGTCCGACTGGCGGGTCAGGCCGGTCTCGAAGACGGTGGTGCCGCTCCATGCCGAGTCGCTCTGCCCGAGCGACGACCAGAGCATGACCCGCCAGTACACGCGGGTGCGGGATGCGAGTTCCTTGCCCGCGTACGTCGTCTCCGGCACCGTGGAGCGGACCTTGCCCGAGTCCCACAGGTCGGGCCGCCCGTGGCGCAGCAGGTCCGGTGAGGTGGCCGCCTGGACGCGGTAGGCGGACTGGAGGGTGTTCGCGTCGCGGGCGGTGGTCTGCCAGCTGAGGTCGGGCGTGGTGTCGTCGATGCCCAGCGCCCGGCTCAGGTGCTGGGTGCGCAGCCGGGTCGGGGTGATGGTGCCGGTGGTGGCTTCAGCGGTGACGGCGCCGGCCAGCACGGTGACGAAGGCGGTCAGTCCGGCGAGGACCACGGGCACGGGCCGTCGCCGTCTGCTGCGGGGACGGGGTCTGAGCATGGGGGGCTCCCTGGGGTGCGTGCGGGTCGGGGAGGGTTCGGGGGCTGGTCAGACGCGCGCGAGGTCGGCGGTGACGTGCCGCCTGAATCGCAGGGTGACCGGTCCGAGCAGGCCGGACGGCAGGGGCTTGTTCCGTTCGTTGGAGAGGGTGTTGGCCACTCGGACGGAGAGGGAGTTGTGGCCGGGCTTCACCAGGCCGGTGAGGTCGACGACCCAGGGCGCCCACAGCAGGGAAGGGAGCTCGGTGCCGTTGACGATGACGGCCGCGACGTCACGGACGTCGCCGAGGTCGAGCAGCACCCGCCGACCGTCGAGCAGGGCGCGCTCGACATCGATGTCGGTGGTGTAGGTGCCGCTGCCGGAGAAGAGGCGGTCGTGGTCGGTCCAGCTGCCCAGGGGTCCGGTGATCGGTGTGGCGTCGGCACGGTCCAGGGTGAGGGTCCAGTCGCCGGTCACGCCGACCGGCTCGAGCGGGTCGTCGGTGCGGACCGTGCCGCGGTAGGTGTGGGTGCCGTCGGTTCCGGTGAGCTGGTGGCTGCCGGGGGCCGAGGCCTCCACCGTCACGCGCAGGGCGGGACCGTGCCGTTCGACCGCGACGACGGGCACCGCCGAGGACGTCAAGTGCGGGACGGCTCCCACGTCGTGACGTACCACGACGATCAGCGTCTGGTACGGGTCCAGGCTCAGGGGCAGCTGAACGCCGCGCCTGGTAGCCCGGTGCAGCGGTGCGGTGCCCGTCCTGCCCGTCGCGGGGTCCCAGATCTCGGGAACCCCGGTCGCGGGGAGCGTGGCGACGGTCTCGAGGGGAGCGCCGCCTTCGTTGTTGATGAGGAAGGCGGTGTCCGTGCCCCGGTGGACGCGCAGCACGCGCACCGCGTCCTGCGGGGTCTCCAGTACGGCGGCGGCGACCCCGGCCCCGTGCGTCGCGGCGCGCAGTCCGGTGGTGTCGGCGATGCGCATCGCACGCCCTCGGCCCACGGACCGGCTGCCGGGCACGGGCTCGCCGAACAGGTCGGTCAGGGCGCGCGTGAGGGACCGGTCCCTGCCGTCCGCCTCGTCGGCGGCGAGGGAGCCGACGGCCACGACGGTTCCGCCCGCCCGTGCGAACTGCGCCAGCGTGTGCACGCAGGCCACGTCCAGGGTCGGCGTCACGGGCAGCACCACCAGGTCGTAGCGGGCCGCGCCGACGGCCAGGCGGCCGTCACGGACCTCGGCGTGGCACAGCAGGTCCGGGTCACCGCAGAGCGCGCCCTCGTGGACGAGGTCGAAGTCGACCTGGGCCCGCTCCAGCGCGTAGGCGGCGTCGGCGAGCGCGTCGTCGACCTCGCCCTGCCGGTCGGTGCCGGTCCACTGCTCGGCCGCGTGCTGCGGCTGCAGGATCGCGGTACGGGCCCCGGGCGTCCCGCGGCCGGCCTCCATCACCCGGCCGATCCATTCGGCGAGCGGGCGCATGGCCCACCACCAGGGGGCGCGCGGGCCGAAGGGCGGCGGGAAGTAGACGAGTGTCTCGTCGGTCCACAGCGCGTGCAGGACCGTCAGGTTGATGCCCCGCGTGGCCTGGGCGCCGACGGTCGCGTGGACGAAGCCGGGCGTGACCTGCCAGCCCATGTTGCCGAACATCTCCAGCAGGGCTCGCTCCCGGCCCGTCTGGTGGGCGACGGACGCCGGGTTGCGGGGGATCATGGTGGGTTCACCGGCCACGTACTCGGCCGTGATGATGTCCCCGCCGGGAACGTGAGCCCACTGGTTGACCTTGTGCAGGTCTCCGGTGGACGGGATGCGCTTGGCGGGGGCCGTCTCGTCGTAGAGGGGGTTGGTGATCAGGGCGACGTCGTGCTGCTCGTACCAGCGGGCCTGCTTCTGGAAGTAGCGGGCGAAGCGGTTGGACACGGCCCGCCAGTAGCGGCCCCGGGCGATCCTGCCGTCGCGGCCCAGGTCGTCGAAGGCGGCGGCGTAGGCGATGCCGGGGGCGACGTCCACCGCGCGCAGCGCCTTGTCGAGGGTGGGCGACCACGGCAGGCGCCGGAAGTGAGCTTCGGCCGAGGCGAAGAACGGCTCGTCGTCCCAGAAGCCGGGCACGACCGTGCCGAAGTAGCGGCCGAAGCGCCGGTGGTACTCGCCCGGCACGATGTCGAGGAACAGCTCCACGGGCTCGTCGTCGAGAAGGTCGACGTAACTGCGGCTGTAGCCCTGGGTGTCGTCGATGAGGGGGACTCCCCCGAACAGGTCGATCTGCCAACGGCCCGCCGGGACCTGCCAGGTGTGATCGCCGCTCAGCCGCCCGGTCAGGTCGACCACGTCGGAGGCGTCGGAGGTGCCGGCCGGCCGGGCCGCGGCCGCGACTGCCGTGGCCTTGTCGCCGAGGCGTGCGCGCTCGGGGAAGTCCCCCGCGTCGGCCGGGTCGTCGAAGGCCGCGGTGTGGAGGGCGGTGCCGTCGGCCGCCGCGACGGTGAGGCTGTCCCACAGGGAACGCTGGTCGGCCACGGCCCGTACGCCCGCCCCGCCGGCCGCGTACCGGTCGTCGTCGACGCTGCCCTTGGCCTTGGCGTCCAAGGTGACGGACAGCGTGGTGCCGCGGACGGTGACGGCCACCGTGTGGAACTTGGTCTTGTTGAAACCATCGGTCCGGGTGCTGCGCAGCAGTTCGACGGGGTCCGCCCCGCGTGCCAGCCGCAGGACGGTGACGACTCCGGTCTGGTCGAAGGTCACGGCGTAGCCGTCGAGGCCGTCGGGCGAGGCCCGGACGACGAGGCCGGCCGCGGTGTGGTCGGCCTTGGCGCTGCCGGTGACGGTGTAGTCCGTCCACCGTTCGCCGCCGCGCAGGACGGCGACACCCTCGAGCACCGCCGCGTCGGCGACCAGGTGCCCGGCCTCCACGCCCACTCCGGTAGTGTGGCGCAGGTCGACGGTGGCGGGTCCCCGCACGACGGTGCTCGAGCGCCACAACGCCTTCAGCCGCAGGTCGGGCCGTGGTTGGTACGTACGCGAGCCGACCGTTCCGCCCTGGACGACGTACTCCCCCGCCCGGCCGCTGGGGAAGTGGTCGTCGTTGAACAGCCACACGCGCATGCCGGTCTGTTCCGCGGTGTGCAGCACGTGGCCGACGATGTCGAACCACTCCTCGGTGAAGAACACGGGCTGCATCTGGGCGTTGTCGAACGGGAAGAGGACCACTTCGTACATGCCCTTGGACCGCAGATCCGCCATCTGGCGGTCCACCAGGTCGGCGGTGACGGGCCCGTTCCAGTACCAGTAGACGGTCGGTCTGCTGTCCTTGCGGGGGTCGGTGAAGTCCCGTGCGAGAAAGCCGGGTTCGCCGCTCGTGACGGACCCGGCGGCGCGGGCGGGATCGGGCAGTCCGACCGCGAGCACGGTGCCCGCGGCACCGGCCGCGGCCACGAAGCGGCGTCTGGACAGGTCGTGGTGAGACATGGACATGGGTGATCTCCTGCGTGGACGGCGGGCCGCCGGGAGGCGTGCCGAACGGAAGCGGCTGTGCGGAAGAAGGGACGGGAGCGCGCGCTGCGGGCCGGATCAGCCGGCGGCCAGTCGCGCCACCCCGGACGCGCTCAGGGCCCGGTTGTGCAGACGGAAGTCGCGGACGGCGCCGTGCAGGTACGGGTGGGTGGCGTTCTGGGAGCGCCCCAGGTAGTTGCGGGTGCTCGCGCCGAGCAGGAGGGGGCTCGCCACCATGGCGGAGTTGCGGCCGGCCTCGACGCCGCAGACGTACAGGACGCCGGTGCCGCCGGCGAGGGTGAGGGCCACGTGGGTCCACCGGCCCAGGGGCAGCGGGGCGCCCGCGTCGATGAAGTCCTCGGCCTGCATTCCGGCGATCTTCAGGGCGGCCCTGGCCCGCCCGGCGCCGGTGGTGGCCGCCAGGAACAGATACGTCTCCTTGTGGAATCCCAGATCGAAGACGCGGGCGGAGGCGGCCAGGGTGTCGACGCGTACCCGCACGCCGAGAGTCAGCTCGTCCAGCCCGCTCGGCAGGCCGGCGGGGAGCGCGACGTGGCTGCCGTGTCCGTCCAGGGACACCGAGCGCACACCGTCACTGTCGTCCCAGGTAGCGCCGACGAGCGTCGCGTCGGCGAAGGCGCCGGTACGGTCGGCCGCCGAGGTGCCGTTCCCCTCGTCGAAGGGATAGCGGACGATGTCCCGTTCACGCGCGGGCCGCGGCCGCACGGCCCAGTAGACGTTGTACCGCTGGTGCTGCACTTCGTGGAATGGCCTCAGTGATACGCGCCGGTCGTCGGCGAGTGCGGTAAACGCCGTGGCGCTGCCGGGCGCGGGGCGCAGGGTGTCCGGACGGACCGAGGGGAGGGTGGTGAGCGCGGTGTCGCCGTACTCCCCCGCGAGGACCAGCGGGCCGTACGACAGCGACTTCACCCGCGGGTTGTCGGGCGCGGCCTGCCAGACGGGCTCGCGGGGCAGCACGAGCTCCACCGTGTCCCCGGAGCGCCAGCGCCGTTCCACCGTGGCATATGTTCCCGGCTCCGGCCGGACCGGGACGTGCTGGCCGTTGACCTTCAGCACGGCCGGTCTGCCGGAGTACGCCACCCAGCCGGGGACACGGATCCTCAGCGTGAAGCGTGCCTCTCCCCCGGTGACGGTGAGACGGGTGCGGTCGGCCGTGGGGTATTCCGTCTCCTGACGGATCGTCACTCCCGCCTCCCTCCAGTGCACTTCGGAAGGGATGAACAGGTTGACGTACAGCGCAGGACCGCGCGTGCCACGGGTGCGGAAGTAGATGCTGTCGGCAAACTTGGTGTGCGTCTCCAGTCCCGAACCGTGGTCGCAGGAGAAGTTGTCGTAGTCCCCGCTGTAACTGCCGGGCGCGGCACCGAGGCCACCCTTGGGCTGCCGCTCCGAGCCCGCCCACAACCCGGTGTAGTACGTCACGAACCCGTGCTCGGAGTCGGGATCCTGTTCGCCGAGCATCTGGTTGTAGAGCGTCCACTCGTAGTGGTCCATGCGGTCGGCGCGGGAGGGCTGATGGAGGAACAACTGCCGCCCGAGCTTGAGCATGTTGTAGCTGTTGCAGTTCTCACAGGTCACCTCGGAAAGGCGGCTGACGATCTCACCCGGCGGCCCGAACAGTTCCTGGTTGGAGTTGCCCCCGATGGCGTACGAGTGGTCGCGTACGACCGTCGTCCAGAAATGGTCGGCGATGTCCAGGTAGCGGCGCTCTCCCGTGGCCTCGTAGCTTGGTACCGCTCCCACGATCTTGGCGATTTCGGTGTTGGCGTGGTGCCCCGCGAGTTCGTCCCGGCCGGCGGCCAGCGGTCCGTACAGCGACTCGTGATCGAAACGTCGGGCGGTCCGAAGGTGCGCCGCGTCGCCCGTCGCGAGATGGAGGCGGGCGAGCACGTCGTTCATACCGCCGAACTCCACGTTCAGCACCATCTGCATCCGCTCGTAGGAGAGCGGTGCGGTACGGGCGTCGACCCAGGCCGCCATGTCCAGCAGTACAGCCAGCGCCTGCTCGTTGCCGCTGAGTTCGTACTGGTCGAGCAGGCCCGCCATGATCTTGTGGAGAGTGTAGTACGGCGCCCACGGTTTGCCGCCGGCTTCAAGCTGGTCGAAGACGGACTCGGGAAAGGCCGACAGATAGCCGCAGTGATAGCCGGCGGCCAGGGCGGAGCGCTGGCACTGGGCCAACACCGACACGATGGACCGCGCCTTGGCCGCGTAGGCTTCGTCGCCGGTATGGGCATGTGCCTGGGCCAGCGCGCTGAGCAGATGCCCGGTGGTGTGGCCGCGCAACTGGATCCCTGGGGCCTCCCACCCCCCACAGGGGTCGGCCGAGGAGGGCAGTCCCACATTCAGGCGGAAGGTGTGCAGCAGCCTGTCGGCGTCGACGAAGAGCAGATACGCGCAGGTGCGCCGCATGTTGGCGAGGAACGGGCTCTCCAGCAGCCGGACATCGGCCGGCAGGAAGGCGGTGAGAACGGGTCGCGGTCCCGCCGTGGCGGCGCCGGCCGACTGAGGGGGCAGCGCGACGGCGGCGGCCACGACGGATGTGGCGACGAGGATCTGGCGGCGGGACGGGCGGGGCATGTCGCGTGGTGCGGACAAGGCGCCGTGCTCCTTCCGGGCAGGGGAGAGTGCCTCCGCGCACGGCTGCGATCGCAAGCGCGACGGCGGAGGACTGCGGGCTCAACTGACGCCAGAGGTCTGGCACTTCACCGACTTGAATCGTTTTACATCGTCGCCGGAGACGGTAAGTGTGTACATCACAACCGTCAAGGGTTCGCGCAAGGACGGCCGTTGCCGGAATAATTGCCTGCAAAAGCCCTTTTCTGCGGCGACTGCCTCACTACGTTCAGGCCATGACCACACAGGTGGAGCCCGCGGCCGTCCCCGGAACCCGACCCGCCGAACAGCACCCCGAGGAAGCATTTTGAATCGTTCAAAGAAGTGGGCGCACTACACCCCGTGCACTATTGCAAGTGGCGGAGGATACACTCCCGCGCCTCGAAAACGATATCCGACCCGGGAAGCGCCGTCTCAGTGCGCATCACCCGTTGCTGTCGGGAACATCGGACACACCGCCCGGCCAAGACGATCCGAACAAAAACGGCGAGCATGACGTCCGTCTGCACGGCGAGCATGTCTCGTGGTGCCGCCCTGGAGGTCGGCGATGCCGCCGCGCAGGGCTTCCTGCCAGTACGTCCGAGCCTCGGTGCGCCGGGCCCGAGCCAGGACCCAACCGTGAACCCGGCCACTGAGGGTGGAACCGTGGCTGACGCGGTGAAGGTAGTGATCGACGGCGCGCCGCCAGATGCCGTCGCCGAGCGTATGGCCCAACCGTGCGGGTGCCGATAAATCATCCGGCCTGCTCAGGCGGCATGCTGGTACTCGTGCAGGGTTCCGCCGAGCCGGTCTCGTCGGCGGACCTCAAGGTGCCCGATCTGCTCTGGCACGTTGATCGGTGCAGGCAGTGGGCGCAGCGGCGCGGCTTGTCCCAGAGCTCGGTGCGGTCGATGGCAGTTGTAGAAGCTCTCGAACTCGCGGAGCGAGTGCAGAAGGTGGCTCTGGTTCCAGATCAAGGTGCGGTCCAGCAACTCACGCCGGCACGTCTGTATCCAGCGCTCCATGAAGGAGTTCATCCGCGGTATCCGAATGCCGGTGGTGACAACGTTCAGCCCGGCATCGGTCAGCAGGTCGTCAAAAGCGGCCGTGAACTTCGAGTCGCGGTCGCGGATCAAGAACCTGGCCCTGCTGCCCGCGTCCTCGAGCCGCACGATCCACTCCGCCGTCGGGTGTGCGCTGGCGCCTACATCGACAACCAGAAGCGGCCAGCCTGACCCTCACCCCGCAGACGCAGAGAACTCCGGCGCTTCGCGCCTCCCTGCCCAGGATCGCAATCCCGCCCGGCCTCAGGGCCGGGATTCCCTACGAACAACAAGGGATGGATGCCGGGGTCGACGTGCGGCTACTACGTCTGGTCGCTCTTGGACAACTTCGAGTGGAACCTGGGCTACGCCAAGCGCTTCGGAATCGTTCGGGTCGACTACGAAACGCTCGAGCGCACTCCGAAGGACAGCTACCGCTGGTACCAGCGGCTGATCGCCGCCCACCGTGGCTGATCAGAGCGCCTGAGCAGCGTGAAAGGCATACTCCCCCATCGTCCACCGCCTCGCTCCCGACTCAGCACGTCGGTCCATCGACGTGCTGCCCGGCAGCGAGGCCGAGCGCGTGCGGCTCCTCCTGAGGCGCCTCGCTGCTGAGCAGCACGGGCCGTACGCTGACGTGCACCGGGCCCGGGAGCGGTTCGGGACGCCGCCGGGTCCTGCGGACCCCGGTCGGCTCATCCCGTCCCGTACCCACCGCCCGACAGGGCCCGCAGTGCCGAGGTCACGGCATCGGCCATCGCCCGGCGCGCCGCGGTGAGGGCCGGCCGGGGGTCGACGGCCGTGGGCGCCGCGGCGAGTGTGTCGCGGACCGCGCCGGTGAAGGCGGCGTTCAGCGCCGTACCGATGTTGACCTTGACCATGCCGGCAGCCACCGCCTGCCGGAGCTCTCCATCGGGCACGCCCGTCGAGCCGTGCAGGACCAGCGGCACGCGGACCGCCTCCGCGAGGCGGGCGATGAGACCGTGGTCCAGCCGGGCGGTGCGCGTGGTCATCGCGTGGGAACTGCCGACCGCGACGGCGAGTGCGTCGACCCCGGTGGCGGACACGAACTCGCGCGCCTGGTCGGGGTCCGTACGCGCCGAGGGTGCGTGCACTCCGTCCTTGCCGCCGATCTCGCCGAGTTCCGCCTCCACCCACAGATCCCGGGCGTGCGCCCACCGCGCCGCGGCGCGCGTGGCGGTGACGTTCTCGGCGTGTGGCAGCGCGGACGCGTCGAACATGACGGATCCGAAGCCGCAGTCCGCGGCGCGGCGCAGCAGCGTTTCGTCGGTGACGTGGTCGAGGTGCAGCGCCACGGGGACCGTGGCCGCCTCGGCGAGCGCGGCGGTGGCGCGGGCGATCGGGCGAGCCGGCTGCCGTGGAACCGCACTGCGTTCTCGCTGATCTGGCAGATAACCGGGCAGCCCGCGGCTTCCGCCCCGGCGACCACGGCCTCGGCGTGCTCCAGGGTGATCACGTTGAACGCGCCGACGGCCCGTCTGTCGCGGCACGCGGAGCTCACCACGTCGGCGGTGGGAGTCAGCGGCACGGACGACCTCCGATTGCGGCGTGCGAGGATCGCGGCAGCGGCAACAACGACATGCGGAACGTGCAGGGTTTTGCTCGTTTGACGACCATAAAACACCCAATCAAGCGCTGTGGTTTCATGGTGGTGCGCACATCGTGGCGCACACCAGTGACAGGGAGTTGTGAGACATGGCGGCACCGCAGGCCCGGTGGAGCGCGCTGCTGGAGATGCTGACGCGTGACGGGCGGATCGAAGTCGAGCCGGCCGCCGAGGAGTTGGGGGTCTCCGCCGCGACGATCAGGCGCGACCTCGACGAGCTGGCCCGCCAGCAGATGGTCACCCGCACGCACGGCGGAGCCGTGATCAACGCGATCGCCTACGACCTGCCCCTGCGCTACAAGGCCGCGCGCAACGCTCCGGAGAAGGAGCGGATCGCGCACGCGGCCGCCGCGCTGGTGAAGGCCGGCGCCGTGGTGGGGCTGAACGGCGGCACCACCACCACCGAGGTGGCGCGGGCCCTGGCCACCCGTGCCGACCTGAATTCCGGCGGCGCGGAGACGGCGGTCACCGTGGTGACCAACGCCCTGAACATCGCCAACGAACTGGTCGTACGGCGCCACGTCAAGCTCGTGGTGACCGGCGGGGTGGCCCGGCCGGCGTCCTACGAGCTGATCGGGCCGCTGGCCACCGAACTGCTCGCGGAGATCGCCCTGGACCAGGTCTTCATCGGGGTGGACGCCATCGACGTGGCCCACGGGGCGACCGCCCACCACGAGGGCGAGGCCAGCATCAACCGGGCGCTGGCCCGCCGGGCGCAGCAGGTCGTCGCGGTCGCCGACTCCTCCAAACTGGACCGGCGGGCCTTCGCCCGCATCTGCCCGGTGGAGGACATCGACGTCCTGGTGACCGACAAGGCCGCCCCGGACAAGCTGACCGAGTCGTTCGCGGCGGCCGGGGTGGAGGTCATCCGCGCCTGACACCCCCCACCCCGCCCCTGCCCGCCCCGGGCGCGACGCGCGTCCCCGCCTCATCCCCGGACGCCGCCCGCCGTCAGGCCGGCGACGAGGTAGCGCTCCACGAAGACGAACAGCACCACCACGGGCACAATCGCGACGAGCGACGTGGCGAACAGGTACTGCCACTGCTCGTGGTACGAGGTGACGAAACCGGGAATCGCCCTGGTCAGGGTCATCCGGTTGCTGGACGCGGTGATGGTGAGCGCCACCACATACTCGTTCCACGCGCCGATGAAGGTGTAGACGAGCGCGGTCACCACCCCGGGCATCGCGAGCGGCAGGACGACACGGGTGAGGGCGCCGAACCGCCCTGTGCCGTCGAGCCAGGCCGCCTCCTCCAGTTCCCGGGGAATGCTCGCGAAGTACGCGTTGAGGATCCACACGCAGAACGGCAGGTTGAACGCCGCGTTTACCAGGATGAGGCCCTCGGCGGTGTCGGTCAGGTCGAGGCTGACCATCTCCCGGTAGATGCCGACCAGGAGCGCGGTCGGCGCGAACATCTGGGTGACAAGTACGAGCAGCAGGAAGGCGCCGCGCCCGCGGAAGCGGTGCCGGGCGGTGTAGTACGCGGCGGGCAGCCCGACGGCCAGGGCGAGCAGCGTCGCGGCCCCGGCGACGTACAGCGAGAACACCAGCGCGTCCGCGACGCGCGGGTCGGTGAGCGACCAGATGTGCGTGAAGTTCGACCACTGCCATCGGGAGGGCAGGTAGGACGGCGGGGACTTCATCAGTTCGGGTGTCGGTTTGAGCGCCGTCAGCAGCATTTCCGCGTAGGGCGCGAGAAACGCCAGCGCCACCAGCCATCCGACGGCGGTGAGCAGGACGGTGCGCAGCTTCATCGGCCTTGGCCGCCTTCTGCGCGGCGCGGCTTTGTGAGGGCTGTTCACTCGGTGGCCTCCTGTCCGCGGACGACGCGTAGATAGATCAGCACCACAGCCAGGACCAGCCCGAAATTGACGACGGCCATGGCGGCCGACTCCCCCACCGACTGGTTGTCGAAGGCCAGTTTGTACAGGTAGGTGGTGGTCGTGTCGGTGGCGAAGCCGGGGCCGCCGCGCGTCATGGCCCAGATGATGGGGAACGAGTTGAACACGTTGATGACGTTGATGATCGCGGCGACCACCAGCGAGGGCCGCAGCAGCGGGAGGGTGATGCCCAGGTAGCCGCGGACCGGACCGGCACCGTCCACCCGCGCCGCCTCGTACACCTCGGCAGGGATGCTCTGCAGACCGGCCAGCAGGACGAACGAGGTGAACGGCAGCGAGACGAACACCGCCACGCCCATCATGGCGGCCAGGGCAGGCCCCGGTTCGGCCAGCCAGTTGACCGGGGCGTCCAGCACGCCGAGGTCCATGAGCAGCCGGTTGACGACGCCGTAGAAGTTGTTGAGCATCCAGCGCCAGATCAGCGCCGTCATCAGCACGGACGAGGCCCACGGCACGATCAGCGCCCACCGCACCAGTCGGCGCCCGGGGAACCGGGAGTTCAGCAGCTGGGCCAGGCCGAGAGAGACCAGGATCGTGACGGTGACGACCCCGACGACCCACACGAGGGTGCGCAGCAGCACTCCGGGCAGGTCGCCCTCGGCGAACAGGTCGGTGTAGTTGCGGACTCCTGCGAACCCCTGGGACTGTCCGGTGGAGCTCACCCGTGTCAGGGACGTACGGATCATCTCGACGACCGGCCAGACGACCATGGTCAGGATGAGGAGGGTCGCGGGACCGAGCCACAACAGCGGCTCCAGCGCGCGCCATGTCCTGCGACCGCGGCGCGGCGAGGGCGGCGCAGGCGCCGCCGGGGCCGGGTGTTCGGTCCCGGCGGCGCTCACGGTGACATCGTGGACGGCCACCGAGGTCAGTCGCCCTTCTGCGCGGTCTTCTGGATCTCGCCCAGGACCTTGGCCGGGTCGCCGCCCGCCACCGCCGTGCCGATGCGCTGTTTCACGGCGCCGTCGACCGCGGCCCACGCGGGGTTGTCGGTGGGGGCGAACTCCGCGTCGGCAAGGGCGTCGACGAACGGCTTGTAGTAGGCGGCGTTCCGGCTGTCCGAACTCAGCGCCTCACCGGCCGACTTGGTGACCGACAGGAAACCTTCGGTGGAGACGAACTCGGCGGCGTTCTCCTTCTGGTAGAAGAAGTCGAGGAACTTCTTCACCGCCGTCTTGTTCAACCCGTCACCCTTCTTGAACGCGACGAGGTAGTCCTGCACGCCGAGCGTCTTGTGTGTACTGCCGTCCTTGCTGGGCAGGGCCGCGACACCGTAGTTCAGTTTCGCGTCGACCGGGTCGATGAAGCCCTTGCGCATGAAGACCGCCCCGTTCAACATGCCGATCTTGCCCTGGGCGAACTCGTTGAAGACGTCCTTGCGGTTGGTGGCCTCCGGGTTGGGCTGGGTGACCTTCTCCTTCGTCAGTTTCCGCAGATAGGTGAGCGTGTCGACGTTGGCCTGCTGGTCGATCGCCCAGTCGCCCGAGCCGTCGGTCCAGCCGCCGCCGTTGTTCATCGCCCAGATCTGGAACTCGGCCTGGGCCTCCTCGGCCCCCAGGGGTAACCCGAGGCCGATGTATCCGGCCTGCTTGATCTTCTTGGCGTCGGCCTCGACCTCGGCCCAGGTGGACGGTGGCCGGGCGATGCCCGCCTTGGCGAAGATGTCCTTGTTGTAGAAGAACAGGCGCGCGCTGGAGATGAACGGCAGGCCGTACTGGGCTCCCTCGTACTGTGCCTTCTGCCGGAACAGCGGGAGGAAGTCGCTCAGCACCTCGGGGGAGACGACGTCCTGCGCCTTGTACACCAGGCCGTCGCGGGCGAAGTCGGAGAACTTGTTGTAGTTGAGGATGTCGGGTTCCTGCTTGGTCTGGACGTACGTCTTGACCTTGGAGTCCATCTGCTCCCAGTCGACGACTTCGAGATTCACCCGGTAGCCGGGGTTCGCGGCTTCGAAGTCCTTGATCAGCGCCGTCCAGTAGGCCTGGGTGTCGTCGTCGTACTTCGCCGCGACGAACCTGATCGTCTTTCCGTCGGATCCGCCGCTGTCCGATGAGCTGCCCTTGCCGCATCCGGTGAGGGCCAGTGCCAGTGCCAGGGCCAGTCCCCCGGCGAGGCCCGCGAGGTGCCGTTTCACGGAGTACCTCTCCGCACGCATGGCGTGCTTGGTCAAGCGCGTGCCCGCCTGATTGCGCGCCCGCTTGCTTGTTTATGCTCGATTATCGGTGTTATCAATCATCTAACGACATGATGCTCAATGAAACGCGCACGGCGTCAAGGGCCGCCGCATCACGTATCGGTCACGCCGTGCGCCCGAGAGGGGAGACCTCCCGATGAGTCAGACCGAGATCGAGATCGCCACCCAGCCCGACTGCTGGCGGCAGGCCGTGGCGCTGGCCCGGCAGCCCGAGGGCCCCGCCTCCGCCTCGCTGCCCCGGCCCGGCGAACGGGTGGCCGTCGTCGGCTGCGGGACGTCCTGGTTCATCGCCCAGGCGTACGCGGCGCTGCGGGAGTCGGGCGGCTACGGCGAGACCGACGCCTTCCCCGCCTCCGAGATGCCGACGGGGCGCGCCTACGACCGGGTGGTCGCGCTGACCCGGTCCGGCACCACGACCGAAGTGCTGGAGCTGCTGCGCCGGCTGCGCGGGCGCACCCCCATGACCGCGGTGACCGCGGTACCGCAGGCGCCGGTGACGGGCCTGGCGGACGCCGTCGTCCTGCTCGACTTCGCCGACGAGACCTCGGTCGTCCAGACCCGGTTCGCCAGCACCGAACTGGTGCTCCTGCGGGCGCATTTGGGCGAGGACCTCGGACATCTCCCGCGGCAGGGGCACTCGGCACTGGACGAACCACTGCCGGCCGGGGTCCTCGAGGCCGAGCAGTTCACCTTCCTGGGCCAGGGCTGGGCATACGGGATCGCCCAGGAGGCGGCGCTGAAGATGCGCGAGGCGGCGTGCGCCTGGACGGAGGCCTATCCGGTGATGGAGTACCGGCACGGCCCGATCAGTGTCACCGGACCCGGCCGTGTGGCGTGGTGGTTCGGGGACCCGGCGGCCCTACCGTCCGGTCTCGCCGACGACATCGCCCGCACCGGCGGGCAGTTGGTGGCACTCGGCCGGGACCCGCTGGCGGACCTCGTCGTGGTGCACCAGCTGGCCGCCACCCTCGCCTCGGCACGCGGGCTGGACCCGGATAATCCGCGCCATCTGACCCGTTCCGTGATCCTGACCTGAGCGGGCGTCCCCGGAGGGATCTCGGGGAGGTCGCAGAATTTACCCGGCCGTTACGAGCGGTTTCCGGGCCCGTTGAGGCCTCTCAGCGGGACCGGGAACCGACCGCCACCAGGGACAACAGCTGCTCCACGAGAACCCTCGGGGCACTTGAGAGGCTGCCTGCCCCGCATGTTGACAGGTGGTAGCTGCCGCAAGAACATGAGCGAAATCAATTGAAATCTTGCATCTGCACGCAGCATCAAGCAGATCGCAGCCCTGCCCGGCACCGCGCTTCCTCGTGACCATGCACTCCGCACGCCAACAGCACCACGCACCGCCGCTCCTGAGTCACCGTCCTGTCCGACAGGAGGACACGAGTGCACGCCCGACTGAGCAGTCCCGGCAGCCTGTTGCTCGCTGCCGCGCTGACCGCCGCCATGCTGATCGCGCCCGTCACCGGCTCCACCGCCGCGGCAACGGCCGCCGCCCGCCCCACCACCGGCGGGCCGAAGGTGGTCCGCACTGCGCACGCCGTCACGGTCTCCGTGCCGGCCTCCGCCAACGCCCCCGGCTACACCCTCGACGTGGCCACCGACGAACTCGCCCTGACCACGCGCCGCGCCGGGAAGACCGTGCTCGCCACCGCCTCCGGCGACACCGGCGCCCTGCGCTTCACCGCGGCCGACGGCACGTGGCAGCACGCGACCGGCGTCACGGACTGGACATGGAAGAACGGCGTCCTGACCGTCACCGCCGACAGCACGCTCGTCGGAGCCACCGTGCAGGCCCGGATCACCCCCGGCGCCGACCGCTACCAGCTCGACTGGGACGTCCACGGCGGCGGACCGAAGCAGCTGGGCCTCGCCTACGACCTGTCCTCGGCCGGCCACTGGTACGGCCACGGCGAGGCGGAGACCCCGCAAGGCGGTCCCGGTGTCAACCAGCCCTGGCCGCTCGACGCCGGCGAGGTCGACCACAAGACCTTCGGCCCGGCGTCGTACAACATGATCGACCCGTTCTGGTACACCTCCCACTCGACCGGTCTGCGCGTCGACACCGGGAACGTCATGGACGTGGCGCTCAACAAGGGCAAGGACGGCCTCGGCACCTTCACCGTCGAGTCGCCCGACACCTACAAGGCCACCGTGTTCGTCGAGTCGACCCCGCTCGAGGTCTACCGCGACTACATAGGCATCGTCGGCAAACCGGCCAAGAGCGACGCCCCGTACGAGCAGTACGCCAAGCCACTGTGGAATTCCTGGGCGCAGTTCTACACCAAGGTCGACCAGGAGAAACTGCTCGATTACGCCACCGACCTCCACGACAACGGTCTGGACGGGCACACCATCCAGCTCGACGACAAATGGGAGTCGAACTACGGCAATCTGACCTGGGATCCCAAGACCTTCCCCAATCCCAAGGACCTGTCCGACAAGATCCACAACATGGGGTTCGACTTCGGTATCTGGGTCACTCTGTGGATCAACCTGGACTCCGACAACTACCAGTACGCGGTCGACCACGGCTATCTGCTCATGGACGCCAAGGACACGACCAAGCCGTGCGAAGTGACCTGGTGGAACGGCCAGGCCGGGATCATCGACCTGGCGAACCCCGACGCCAAGGCCTGGTACGAGGGCAACCTCAAGAAACTCATGGACACGTACAACATCGACGGGCTGAAGTTCGACACCCGCTTCTTCGACGAGAAGTGCGCGCCGCGCGAAGGCCACCAGGCCACGGACTACCAGAAGCTCGGCACGCAGCTCGCCGACGAGTTCGACCTCCAGGGTGCCGGCATCCGGGTGCACTGGAACCAGACGGCCCACGAGGCGGGGTTCGTCACCCGCCAGGTCGACAAGGGCACCGGCTGGGACTCCCTGCGCGCCTCCGCCACCCAGAACCTGGCCATTTCGACCATCGGCTACCCGTTCATCGAGTCCGACATGATCGGCGGCTCCGGCGGCCAGCCGGCACCATCGAAGGACGTGCTGGTGCGGTGGGCGCAATCCGCCTCGCTGATGCCGCTGATGTACGCCTCAACATCCCCAGTCGACACCAACGACACCACCACCGGGCAGAAGGTGGACTACGACCAGGAGACGGTCGACCTCTACCGGCAGGCGATCAAGACGCACGAGAAGCTCGCCCCCTACATCTGGGACCAGGTGCAGAGCACCCTGAAGACCGGCGATCCGATCATGCGGCCGCTGTTCTTCGACTTCCCGAAGGACGAAGCGAGTTACACGGTCACCGACGAGTGGATGCTCGGCCCGGCCGTACTGGCCGCGCCCAAGCTGAGCACCGGCGCCACCCGCTCCGTTCATCTGCCGCCGGGCACCTGGTACGACGTGAACCAGGGCACCGTGATCCGCGGCCCCAAGACCCTCAAGGGGTATGCGGCGCCGCTCGGCGTCACCCCGGCCTTCGTCAACCTCAAGGCCAAGGGCGCAGCCAAGGCCATCAAGGCGCTCAAGCGCGACGACGCTCCGGCCGCCTCCGTCCTGATCACTCCGGACGCCCCGTCCACCGACTCCGGTACACCGTTCGAGGTGACCACCGAGGTGACCAACTGGGGCACCCGGACCCTCAAGAACGCCAAGGCGGCACTGGAGCTTCCTGACGGCTGGAGCGCCAAGGCGACCAGCCCGACCACAGCGAAGTCCCTCAAGAGCGGCGCCACACTCACCACCGCCTGGACGGTGACCCCGGCCGTCGACGCCCGCTGGGGCAACCACGACCTCACCGGCACCGTCACCTACAACGGGTCGCAGAAGGCCTCCGACACCGTGCCGGCGCAGGTGAAGGCCGCCCCGGGCAGCGTGCAGGAGCCGTACCGGACGACCGACACCACCTCCGGCGACGCCCAATACGCCCAGGCCGGCGACCAGTTCGCCATCTGGGCGGGCGGCCAGGACCTGTCCGGCTGGAAGGACGAGAAGGGGGTCATCTACCGCGACGACGCGGCCGGCGAGAAGGCCATCGTGCAGGCCCAGTTGGTGTCCCAGGACAGCGCCTCACCGGTCGGCAAGGCAGGCATCGCCCTCGCCAACGACCTGACCGCGCCGGATAAGGGCGGCTACGCGGTGCTGGTCATGACCCAGCAGTACGGACTTGAGTTCATGACCGACAGCGACGGCGACGGGAAGCTCGACACCTGGGCGGGCGGCGGCTCCACCTATCACCCGGCGTATCTCAAGCTGACCCGGGACGGCGCCACCTACACCGCGTACGCCAGCAAGGACGGCGACACCTGGTCGCAGGTCGGCACCGCCCAGGTGCCGTCGGCCGCCGGCACCGGTGACGCTGGGATGGTCGCCAGCGCGGCCAACGTCAACTACCCCGGCGAGAACATCGAAGCCGTCTTCAGCGGATTCTCCGTCACTTCCTGACACAGCAGGCGCCACCGATACCACCGGCGCCATTGGCATCACCCCGCTTCCCGGCATGCCCCCACCCCCTGGGGTCTGCCGGGGACCACTCCCTGCACGCCCGTGAGAGAGGGAACCCAGCCCCATGGCACGTACGTCCTCAGCTGTCGCCGGCTTCGTCGCGGGCGTGGTCGTGGCCGCGAGCACCACCGCGATTGCCGTCACCGGTACGACGACCAGCGGCACCGACCTCAATTCCAAGGCCACCACCACCTGGCTGACCGTCAAGGTCGCCGACGCCATGGGCACCAGGGACACCATCACCTGGGTTCCCACCGGCTCCTTCGCCGGCTCCGCGGAGGAACGGGTCCCGCGTTACCCGATGACCGCCATCCAGGGCAAGGACACCAAGGAGCTCAAGCTCTCCGCCGTCCGCAACGAGCAGGTCTCGGCGCAGCTGGCGATCGCCTCAGGCCAGAACCTCGACGACGTCAAGGCCGTGGTCGGCGACCTCACCGGGCCCGGCGGAGCGAAGCTGTCCGGTGACGACACCGACGTCCGGTTCGTCAAGTATGTGCCCGTGCAGCGCTCCAAGAGCGAGGTCGACTGGTCCGCCACCATCGACCAAGTCAGCTCCGGCAAGGAGGTGTCCGGCGACCGCAACCCCGACGTGGTCGGCGACGCGCTCGAGGAGCGGTCCTCCGTGGACGTGCCCGCGTACGCGGCGCAGCCGCTGTGGTTCACCTTCCACATCCCCAAAAAGGCCAGGCCCGGCACCTATACCGGCACGGTCAAGGTCAACGCCGACGGCCGCACTCAGGCCAGCTATCCGCTGACCATCCAGGTCGCCGACGCGAGCGTGCCCGACCCGAAGGACTACGACTTCTTCCTCGACGTATGGGCGCAGCCAGAGACGATCGCCAAGAACCACGGCGTCAAACTCTGGTCCGAGCAGCACTGGAAGCTGATCGAGAAGTACAACCGCGACCTGGCCTCGCGCGGCCAGAAGGTCATCAACACCACCATCGTCGACAACCCGTGGCACCACCAGTGGTCGCTCGGCACCCGGGAGTCGCAGACCGCCACGCCGTACACCAGCATGGTGGGCTGGAACTGGAACGGAAAGACGTTCTCCTTCGACTTCAGCCGCTGGGACCAGTACGTCCAGACCGCCAGACGCGCCGGTCTCGGGCCCGACATCGGCGCCTTCTCCATGCTGGCGTTCCAGGACCAGGAGCACCTCACCTACACCGACACCAGCACCGGCAAGACCGTCTACGAGAACGTCGATCTGGGCGGGAACCGCTGGCGGGAGGCGTGGGGAGCGTTCCTACCCGCCTTCGAGAAGCATCTGAAGGCGAAGGGCTGGCTAGACAACACCTGGCTGTCCTTCGACGAGCGGCCCATCGACACCATGACGGTCGTCAAGGACTTCGTCCACGAGGTCGCGCCAGCCTTCGACAACCGTATCTCTGTGGCCGGTTCGATCAGCACCGAGGGCGTGGCGTCCAACCTCTCCGTCGACTGGGGCGGCATCGACGCGATGACGAAGGAGAAGGTGGCGGAGCGACGCAAGGCCGGCAAGATCACAACCTTCTACGTGTACGGCTCGCCGGCCCACCCCAACACGCTGTCGTACTCGCCCGCCGTCGAGTCGCGGATGCTGCCGTGGATCTCCGCCCAGCGAAATCTGGACGGTTTCCTGCGCTGGTCGTACAACAGCTGGACCAGCGACCCCTTCAAGCAGCCGGTGCACATCTTCACGCAGGGCGACGAATACCTGGTCTACCCGGGCAAGGACGGCCCGATGTCCAGCATCCGCTGGGAGCAGCTGAAGGAGGGCATCGAGGACTACGAACTCATCGCCCAGCTACGGAAGAAGGACGGCGGCACCGACAGCGACGCGCTGACCGAGGCCCTCACCACCGCGACCCGGAACCTCGACGGCCGGACGAAGGACGTCAGCGACATCGAGACCGCGCGGGCGGCAATCGTGAAGGAGCTGACGTCATGAGGGGCAAGTGGAGATCTCTGCTGCTCGCCGGAGCACTGACTGTCATGCCCCTGACCAGTACAGGTGTCGCGACACCGGCCCAGGCGGGGCAACAGGCCCAGGCGCAGCACACCGTCACCTACGACCAGTACTCCGTGCGGGTCGACGGCAAGCCCCTGTACCTCTGGGGCGCCGAGTTCCACTACTTCCGGCTGCCCAGCCCCGACGCGTGGCGCGACGTACTGCAGAAGATCAAGGCGGACGGATTCAACGCGGTCTCGCTCTACTTCGACTGGGGCTACCACTCGGCCAAGCCGGGCTCGTACGACTTCACCGGCATCCGCGATGTGGAGCGGCTGCTCGACGAGGCCGAGCGCGCGGGCCTGTATGTGATCGCCCGCCCGGGCCCGTACATCAACGCGGAGGTCTCCGGCGGCGGCATGCCAGCCTGGCGGAAGACACAGGCCGGCGTGAACCGCACCTCCGAGCCGGAGTACATGAAGGCGGCCCGGGAGTGGATGAGCCGGATCAACCCGATCATCGCGCGCCACCAACTCACCCGTGGCACGGGGTCGGTGATCCTCTACCAGGTCGAGAACGAGTACCAGGGCGGTCGGCACGACGCCGACTACATGCAGACCCTCATCGACTGGGCGAAGGAAGACGGCATCGATGTGCCCACCTTCGTCAACGACGGCGGCGCCAACAGAAACTGGGTCAGCGGCAAGGGCGCCCCGGACATCTACGGCTTCGACGCCTACCCGCAGGGCTTCGACTGCAAGAACCCCGACACCTGGAAGAACCTGCCCGACTACTCGTACGTCAACGAGTGGAAGCCCGAGTCTCCTCTGATCATCCCGGAGGCACAGGGCGGCGCCTTCGACCCCTGGGGCGGCACCGGATACCAGGACTGCGCGAAACTCACCGGCACCGACTTCACCCGGGTGTTCAGCAAGATGAACATCGCCGCCGGAGTGAGCGGCCAGTCCTTCTACATGACCTACGGCGGCACCAACTGGGGCTGGCTCGCCGACCCCAACGCGGTCTACACGTCGTACGACTACGGGGCCCCGATCAACGAGTCCCGTCAACTCACCGGCAAGTACCAGGAGTTCAAGCGTCTCGGGTACATGGTCAACTCGGTGACCTCGCTGGCGCGCACAGACAAGGCCGAGGCCCCCGTCCCGTCAGACGACGCCCTGCACATCGACCGGCGCGTCAACCCCGACGACGGCACCCAATTCTTCACCGTCCGGCACGCCGACACCCGCGTGAAGGACAAGGACGAAACCACCCTGTCCCTCTCGGGCAAGGACGGCGACTACCCGCGCGTCCCGCAGCAGGGCGAGATCACCGTCGACGGCCGGGACGCCAAACTCCTCGTCGCGGGCTACGACCTGGGTGGCCAGCGGCTCGTCTACTCCACCTCGGAGATCATGACGCACGCCCGGATCGGCGACCGGGACGTGGCGCTGCTGTACGGGCGTGAGGGCGAGGCCGGCGAGACCGTGCTGCGGTACGCCGAGCGGCCCAAGGTGACCGCCCTCGACGGCGATGTCACCACCACCTGGGACGCCGACCGCGGCGACCTGCGCCTGAACTACACGCACGAGGGCCTGGCCCGCGTGCTGGTGAACCACCTGGAGCTACTGATCGCCGACACCTCCGAGACCGCCCACTGGTGGCGACAGGACACCGCCGCGGGCCCGGTTCTCGTACGAGGCCCGTCCCTCGTCCGTACCGCCGAACAGGCGGGCGGCATCCTGAAGTTGACCGGCGACTCCACCAAAGCCGCAAAGATCGAGGTCATCGCGGACGCCAACAAGGTGACCTGGAACGGCCGCAAGGTCGCCGTCACCCAAGCGCCGCGCCCGGTCGAGCTGCCCGCGCTCACGACATGGAAGTACAAGGAGGAGACACCGGAGGCCGCCCCGGGCTTCGACGACTCCGCCTGGACCACCGCCGACCACCTCACCGCCAACAACCCGGAGCTGGCCGGGTCGCTGCCCGTCCTCGCGATGGACGAGTACGGCTACCACCACGGCAACGTCTGGTATCGCGGCCGGTTCAGGACCACCGGCGCCGCGACCGCGCTCGCACTCGACACCAAGACCGGTCCGACCGGCCAGTACGCGGTCTGGCTCAACGGCCGCTACCTCGGCAGCTCCGGCAACGGCGCGCACACCTTCGACATCCCGGCGGACACGCTGAAGGACAGCGGGGACAACGTCCTCTCCGTCCTCGTGGAGAACGCGGGCCACAACGAGGAATGGGGCCACGACTACTCCAAGGAGCCACGCGGTCTGCTCGGCGCCGAGGTGATCGGCGGAGCCTCAACCCTCACCTGGAAGATCCAGGGCAGCCGCGGCGGTGACGACCCGGTCGACACCGCCCGGGGCCCGTACAACAACGGCGGGCTGTACGGGGAGCGGGCCGGCTGGTCGCTGCCGGGATACCCCGACGGCGGCTGGAAGAGCACCACGCTCTCCGGGAAGACCGGGCCAGGCGTGCGCTGGTACCGCACCTCCGCCCGGCTCGACCTGCCGCAAGGCCAGGACAACGCGATCGCACTCGATCTCGCCGAAGCCGACGGCGGCAGCACCGGCTACCGCACCCAGATCTTCGTCAACGGCTGGCTGATCGGCCGCTATTTGCCGGACACCGGACCCCAGACACGGTTCGTCATCCCCAAGGGCATCCTGCGCGAGCAGGGCAGCAACACCATCGCCCTGGCCGTGTGGTCCACCGAGGCCGGTGCGGGCCCGGGTTCAGCAAAGCTCGTCAACCTCGGCGCCTCGGCGGGCGGGATCAAGGTCGGTACGGTGGCCGCGCCCTCGTACGACGCCAAGACGTACGCCATGCCGGACTCCGGCGCCCGTGTCACCGTCGACGCCGAACCGTTTCTGAGCACCGGCACCACCGCCAAGGTCCCCGTCACCGTCAGCGTGCCGAAGGACGCGCCGACCGCCCGGAACGTCGAGCTGGCGCTGAAGGTCCCGGACGGCTGGACCGCGACCACCGACGACACCACCCGTTTCGACCGGGTCCGGCCCGGCGACACGGTAACCGCCGACTACACGGTCACCCCACCCGGCGACCCGGTCCACTACGCCGTCCTGTCCGCGACCGCCAAGCTCACCCAACCCGGCCGTCCGGGCACCGTCACGGGTGTACGGGCCGTACAGGTGCCGCCGCCGGGGCTGTCCTCCGACGGCTACGTCAGCGACCTGACCCTCGTCAAGGCGGTCAACGGCTGGGGTCCGGTGGAGAAGGACGCCTCCAACGGGGAGTCCGCAGCCGGTGACGGACACCCCCTGAGCATCGGCGGCACTATCTACACCAAGGGCCTCGGCGTGCACGCGAACAGCCAGATCCGGGTCTATCTCGGCGGCGGCTGCACCCGCTTCACCGCTACCGCCGGGGTGGACGACGAGGTCAGTGACAGCGGCAGCGTCTCCTTCCAGGTGATCGCCGACGGCCGCTCCCTCATCACAACCCCGGTGGTGCGCGGCTCCGACGGCAGCACCGACATCGGCGTGGACGTGACCGACGCCCGCTGGCTCGACCTGCTGGTCGACGGGGACGGCGATGTCTCCACGGACCACGCCGACTGGGCCGACGCCAAGCTGACCTGCGCGGGAGGCACCTCGTGAACCTCGCCCGAGTCCCACAACTGCGTACCCCTCTGGCCGCGACGTTGGCCGCCGTACTGCTCGCGATCCTGACCGTGGCAGTGCCCGCCCACGCCACGGTCCGGACCGCCGCAGCCGCCAAGCCCACGCCGCACACGGTCAGTTACGACAAGTACTCCGTCAAGGTCGACGGCAAGCGGCTCTTCGTCTGGTCCGGGGAGTTCCACTACTGGCGGCTCCCCAGCCCCGACCTGTGGCGCGACGTACTCCAGAAGATCAAGGCGAGCGGCATGAACGCCGTCTCGATCTATTTCGACTGGGGCTACCACTCTCCGGCGAAAGGCCGTTACGACTTCACCGGTATCCGTGACGTCGACAAGCTCCTCGACATGGCTGAGGAGGCCGGGCTCTATGTCATCGCCCGGCCGGGCCCATACATCAACGCCGAGACAGACGGCGGAGGCTTCCCCGGCTGGCTGATGACGCAGAAGGGACAGGCCCGCTCCACTGACCCCGAATACCTCGACGCCGCCCGCGAGTGGCTCAAGGAGATCGACAAGATCCTCGCCCGCCGCCAGGTCACCGACGGCACCGGACCGGTGCTGCTCTACCAAGTCGAGAACGAGTTGTACGACCCCGAAGGCCGCGACTACATCGTCGATCTCTCCAAGCAGGTACGAGCCGACGGCATCACCGTGCCCCTGGTCGGCAACGAGCCGATGCCGCGGTACGCGGGCGGCGAGGGCCTGGACTTCGTCGGCGAGCTGGACCAGTACAACTCCTTCTGCAAGGGCGAGTGGTGGTTGCCCACACTCGCGCGCCAGGACGAGAGCAAGCCGCTGGCGGTCTTCGAGGCGGGCACCGGCTGGTTCCAGACCTGGGGCGACACCGGCTACGACGAGTGCAGGCAGAAGATGGGCCCCGCCTACCAGAAGATCGTCAACAAGCACGAGGTCATGCAGGGCACGACCATCGAAAACCTCTACATGACCTACGGCGGCACCAACTGGGGCTGGCTCGCCGACCCGCGCCAGGTCTACACCTCGTATGACTACGGCGCCCCGATCAGCGAGCCCCGCCAGACGGGCGCCGACTACGACGAGCTGAAGCGGCAGGGCCTCTTCTACACCACCACAGGACCGCTCACCGCCACCGATCCGGCCGACGCCCCCGCCTCGTCCAACGACGCCGTGCACATCGAGGCCCGCGCCAACCCGGACACCGGCACCCAGTTCCTCTACCTCCGGCACGGCGACCCGATGGCCGACGCCGACGCCACCACTACCTTCGACTGGAAGACGCCGGACGGCACGTATCCGGTCACCGCCCGGCTCAACGGCAAGACCGGCAAGATCCTCGTCGCCAGCCATGACCTCGGCGGCGGCCAGCG
The DNA here is from genome assembly GCF_042885015.1 of Streptomyces sp. NPDC058086. Classification (NCBI taxonomy): domain Bacteria; kingdom Bacillati; phylum Actinomycetota; class Actinomycetes; order Kitasatosporales; family Streptomycetaceae; genus Streptomyces; species Streptomyces sp. NPDC058086. Next base: position 31,948 of record NZ_JBHVST010000082.1, read on the forward strand.
GCTCGTCTACTCCACCAGCGAGCTGCTGACCAGCGCGCGGACCGGTGAACGCACCCAGGCCGTGCTGTACGGCGGCGAGGGCGACCCGGGACAGACGATGCTCCGCTACTCCTCCGAGCCCAAGGTCACGGTGCTGGACGGCAAGGCGGACGCCACCTGGGACGCCGAGCGCGGCGACCTGAAGCTGGACTACACCCACTCCGGCCTCACCCGGGTCCTCGTCCAGGGCGGCGGCCGCCCCGATCTGCTGCTGCTCATCGGCACCGATGCCGAGGCCGCCGGCTTCTGGCGGCAGGACACGGCGGCCGGTCCCGTGCTGGAACGCGGCACCGAACTGGTCCGTACGGCGTCCGTCACCGGCCGGGGGACGACGCTCGCCCTCACCGGCGATGCGAAGAAGGCGGGCCCTCTAGAGGTCTTCGCACCGCCCGGCGTACGGAAGGTCACCTGGAACGGCGCACCCCTCAAGGTGAAGGCGACCTCCTTCGGCAGCCTGCTGGGCACCGTGCCCGGCCCGAAGGACGTCAAGCTCCCCGAGCTGACCGGCTGGAAGACGTCTGCCGAAACACCGGAGGCCGACCCGGACTTCGACGACTCGTCCTGGACGTACGCCGACAAGCTGACCACCGACAACCCGACCAAGCCCGGGACTCTACCGGTGCTCTACCAGGACGAGTACGGCTATCACTACGGCTATGTCTGGTACCGCGGCCGCTTCAAGGCCACCGGCACCGAGAAGTCCCTCTCCCTGACCGCCTCCGCCACCAACCCGAACACCGGCTCGGCCGCGGTTGGCGCGTACTCGGTGTGGATCAACGGAAAGTTCGCCGGCACGAGCAAGACCGGCCGCCAGACCTTCCCCCTCGCCGACGGGTTGCTGCACAAGGGCAAGGAGAACGTGATCTCCGTCCTGGTCGGCAACATGGGCCACAACGAGGACTTCACCTGGAACAGCGACGACCACAAGCAGCCGCGCGGCCTGACCACGGCGTATCTCGCAGGCTCCGACGCGCAGATCACCTGGCGCATCCAGGGTGCCCGGGGCGGTGAGCAGCCCGTCGACACCGTACGCGGACACATGAACAACGGCGGTCTGTACGGGGAGCGTTCGGGCTGGACCCTGCCCGGCTACCCGGACCGCACCTGGGACGACACCACGCTGCCGGTCAGTGACACCACCCCCGGCATCGCCTGGTACCGCACCACCTTCAACCCCCGGCTGCCCAAGGGCCAGGACGTCTCCGTCGGCGTCACCATCACCGACGACCCCGACCGGAATTACCGCGCCCTCATCTATGTCAACGGCTGGCTGATGGGCAACTACGTCAACGACACCGGTCCGCAGCACACGTTCCCCATCCCGAACGGCATTCTGCGGGCCGACGGCAAGAACACCATCGCCATCGCCTCGTGGAGCGAGGACGCGAAGAGCGGTGGCCTCGGGAAGGTGGGTCTCACCACGCTCGGCAATGTCACCTCCTCGCTGCGGGTCGCCGATGTGGCCGCCCCGGCCTACGACGCCGCCACCTACGCCGACCCGGACACCGCGGCGCGGGTGAGCGTCAACGCCCCCGACACCGTCGAGCCGGGCAACAGCTACCAGGTCACGACGACCGCTGACGTACCGGACGACGGCAAGGCGCTCCGCGACCTCACCCTGAGCCCGAAGCTGCCCGACGGCTGGACCGCGACCCCGGCCGACCCGGTGCGGCTCGGCACCCTCAAACCCGGTGCCTCGGCGAAAGCCCGGTGGACCGTCACCGTGCCCGCCGACCAGAAGACCGGCACTGTCGCGATTCTCCGCGTCACCGCCGACTTCACCCGCGCCGGCAAGCCCGGTTCGGTGACCGGGGAACAAGTGGTGGCGGCTCAGCCACCGCCGCTCACGACCGGCGAACACTACGTCAGCGATCTGCCGTTCCAGTCCAGCAGCAACGGCTGGGGGCCGGTCGAACGCGACCAGTCCGTCGGCGAGAACGCCGAGGGCGACGGCCTGCCGCTCACTCTCCACGACACCGTCTACGACAAGGGCCTCGGCACCCACGCCGCCAGCAGCGTGCAAGTGTGGCTCGGCGGCACCTGCACCACCTTCCACGCCGCGCTCGGCCTCGATCAGGAGACCTACGGCCGGTCCGACGGCCCGGCCACCGTCGCCTACACCGTCCTCGCCGACGGAACCCCCGTCTACGAGAGCGGCACCGTCGACCGGGACACCGCGGCGAAGAAGATCGACGTCGACGTGGCGGGCGCGCGCCGGCTCGAACTCGTCGTATCGGACGCCGGGGACGGCAACGCCCTCGACCACGCCGACTGGGCCAACGCCAAGCTGACCTGTGAGGGCGGTGTCTGATGCCCCTGCTGAGACAAACCGTCCGACACGGCTCGGCGGCGCTGCTCCTGGCCGCCCCGCTGCTCGGCACGGCAGCCGCGGCGACCGCCGCCGAATCCCGGCCGACCACCTTCGTGACGCCACGCTACGAACTGCGCCTTGCGACCGACCGGCTGGCCCTCACCACGGTACGGACGGGCCGGACCGTCCTGGCCACCGCGCCCGGGGCGTTCCGGTTCCGGATCGGCGGCGACTGGCACATCGTCCGGGAGGTCACCGCCGGCACCCGCGACGGCAACACCGTGCGCGTCTCCGCCGCCACCGACCTGCCGGGCGTCACGGTCGAGCTGCGGATCACCCTGCGGTCCGACCGGTACGACGTGAACTGGTCCCTGTCCGGCGCCCACGCCGACGCGCTCAGCACGGCGTACGACCTGAGCAGCGCCGGGCACTGGTACGGCCACGGCGAGAACAGCGACCAGACCGTCCAGCCGTGGCCGCTGGACTCCGGGCAACTGGTGGACACCGGGTTCAGCCCGGCGTCGTACCAGGTGGTCTCCCCCTTCTGGTACACCTCCAGCGCCACCGGGCTGTGGGCGAACACCGACGACCCGATGGACGTGCGGATCAACTCCGGCGGCAACGGACTCGGCGAGTTCACCGTCACCGGAGACCGACCCGCCGCCTCCACGGTGTTCGTCGAGGACACGCCCGCCGCGGTGTACCGCGACCACATCTCGCTGGTCGGAAAGCCCGCGCGCTCCGACACCCCCTACGAGCAGTACGCCACCCCGCTGTGGAACTCCTGGGCCCAGCTCTACGGCGAACAGACCCAGAAGAACGTCCTCGACTGGGCCCGCGTGCTGGCCGGGGCCGGGCTCCGCGGGCACGCCCTGCAGATCGAGGAGAGCGTGATCGCCGCCGACTTCGGCGAACGCTTCCCCGATCTGCCCGCCCTGTCGAAGGAACTCGGCCGCCTCGGCTTCGACCTCGGGATATGGACCGGCCTGTACGTGCCCGAGACCGCCGCCAATTTCTCGTACGCCGTCGACAACGGATATCTCCTGAAAGACCCCTCCGACCCGGCCAAACCCTGCCTGTTCACCTGGTGGAACGGCCGGCAGACCGGGCTGATCGACCTGGCCAACCCGGCCGCGCGGCAGTGGTACACCGACGACCTCAAAGCGCAGACAAGCGAGTTGGGGGTCGCCGCGTTCAAGTTCGACACCGCCTTCTTCGACGACCGGTGCGCCCCCTATCCGGGGGCCACCCGCGCCGACTACGTGAAGTACGGCACCGAGCTGGCCGACGCGTTCGACCAGCAGGGAGCGGGGTTACGGGTCGCGTGGAACGCCGCGCAGGCCAAGGGCTTCGCCACCCGCACCGCCGACAAGCCGACCACCTTCGCGGGGCTGCGCGCCGCGGTCTCGGCCAACCTGGCGGTCTCCACGATCGGCTACCCCTTCGTCGAGACCGACATGATCGGCGGCTCGCTCGGCTACCCGCCACCCACCAAGCAGGTCCTGACCCGCTGGGCGCAGGCGGCCTCCCTGATGCCGCTGATGTACGCCTCGACCTCACCCACCGGTGTAAGGGACGCAACGACCGGTGCATGGGTCGGCTACGACCGGGAGACGGTCGACCTCTACCGCGCCGCCATCGCCACGCACGAGCGGCTGGCCCCGTACATCTGGGACCAGGTGCAGCAGACGCTGAAGACCGGCGATCCGATCATGCGACCGCTGTTCTTCGACTTTCCGGGCGACCTCGCGGAAGACGAGCGGGCGTACACCGTCTCCGACGAGTGGATGCTCGGGCCCGCCGTGCTGGCCGCGCCGAAGCTCGACGCGGGCACCATCCGGGACATCTTCCTGCCGTCCGGAAAATGGCGCGACGTCAACAACGGCACAGTCGTCCGCGGCCCCGTGACGCTCACGGGCTACGCGGCCCCGCTCGGGGTGACCCCGGCGTTCGTGAACCTCAAGGCCAAGGGCGCCACCAAGGCGTATGAGGCGCTCGCGCGTACCGGCGTGGCGCGGTAGGGGGCGAGATGCCTTCGATACGCAGCGGGCTCGCGGTGTTGATGCCGGCGGTCGTGGCGATCGTGGCTGTCGTGGCCGGGCCGGTGACGCCTGCCGGGGCAAGTCAGCAGGTTGGCCGACAGGTTGGTCAGCGCGGCTGGACGGGGACCTGGGCGACAGCGGCGAGCGAGCACTACGAGGTCGCGGGGATGTCCGAGGTGACGGTACGGATGCCGGTGCACACCAGCGTCGGCGGTTCGTCCGTACGCATCCGGCTGACCAACGCCTACGCCACCGAGCCGGTGACGATCGGGCATGCGACCGTGGGGCAGCGTGACGGCGGCTCCGCCGTGGCGCACCCATACGGCCTGCGGTTCGGCGGGAGCCGCGAGGTCACGATCCCGGCGGGCGGCGAGGCTGTCAGCGATCCGGTCGGCCTCGCCGTGCCGGCCCTGGCCGACCTGGTGGTCAGTCTCTATCTGCCCGGCCCGGTCACGCACATCACCGACCACTGGTGGGCGCAGCAGACCGTTTACTGGACGGATTACGGGGCGGGCGACCACGCCGCCGACACCGCTGGTGACGCCTTCACCTGGACCACCACGAGCTGGCCGTTCCTCAGCGGCGTCGATGTGACCGCGCCGAGGGCAGGGTCGGTGGTGGCGCTCGGTGACTCGATCACCGACGGGTCCTTCTCGACGGCCGACACCAACCAGCGCTGGCCCGACCTGTTGTCCGCCCGGCTGAACGCCTGCCTGCCCGGTGCCGGGGTGCTCAACGCGGGCATTACCAGCAACCGGATCACCGCCGGGACCGCGACGAATCCCTCCGCCCTGGACCGGCTCGACCGGGATGTGCTTTCCCAGCCGGGAGCGAGGACCCTGATCCTCTTCGAGGGGATCAACGATCTCGGCGGGGCGACCGCTGAGCAGATCATCGCCGGTATGACGGAGATCGCCGACCGGGCGCACCAGCGCCGGATGCGGGTCGTCGGCGCCACGATCACCCCGTACAAGGACTTCACCTGGGGCGGTTGGACCGAGGAGACGGAAGCCCGGCGACAGCAAGTCAACGCTTTCGTCCGGGACTCCGGCGGGGTCTTCGACGACTACGCCGACTTCGACCGGTCGGTCCGGGATCCGGCGGACCCGCGGCGGCTGGGCGCGGCGTACGACTCCGGTGACCATCTGCATCCCAATGACGCCGGGATGAAGGCCTTCGCCGACTCCATCGACCTGACCGCGCTCGGCCTCGGCCGCGGCTGTTCCTGAGGAGGACCCCGTGTTCGGACACTTACGTGGACACCTACGTGGACACAGAAGACCAGCGACCCTGGCCGCAGCCTTGGCAGCCACGGTGACAGCCCTGCTTGCGGCAGCGCCCGCCGAGGCCGGGGCCCAGCAGCGGGCGTGGACGGGGACCTGGGCGACCGCGCAGCACGCCTCGTACGACCCAGGCACCTCGGAGGTGACGGTTCGGATACCGGTGCGAGTGAGCGCGGGCGGGTCGAGCGTGCGGATTCGGCTGACCAACGGGTTCACCACCGAGCCGGTGACGATCGGGCATGCGACCGTGGGGCGGCGTGACGGCGGCGCCACCGTCACGCGACCACAGGAGCTGCGCTTCGACGGCAAGGACGAGGTGACGATCGGCGCCGGGGAGCAGGCGGCGAGCGACCGTGTCCGGCTCCCCGTCGAGGCCCGCAGCGTCCTGGTGGTCAGCCTGTACTTCCCGGGCCGGCTGACCCACATCAGCCAGCACTGGATGGGGCTGCAGACCGTCTACTGGACGCCCGACGGCGGCGGCGACCACGCCGGGGACCCCGGCGGAGCCGCGTTCACCAAGACCGACTCCACCTTCCCCTTCCTCACCGGCATCGATGTGCGGGGCGGTCCGGCGCGGGGCTCCGTGGTCGCGCTCGGCGACTCCATCACCGACGGGGCCGCCTCGACCTCGGACGCCGACCGGCGCTGGCCCGACTACCTGGCCGGCCGCCTCGCCGCCTGCACGACTCCGGCCGGAGTGCTGAACGAGGGCATCAGCGGGAACCGCATCACAGCCGGGACCGACGGCAATCCCTCGGCACTGGAGCGGCTGGAGCGCGATGTGCTGTCCCAGCCGGGCGCCCGGACGGTGATCCTCTTCGAGGGCGTCAACGACCTCAGCTGGGGCGGCGCCACCGGCGACCAGGTGATCGACGGTATGCGGGAGATCGCGCGGCGGGCCCATGCCCGCGGGCTGCGGATGATCGGCGCGACCGTGGTCCCCTACCGGGGCTGGGGCGACTGGTGGACCGAGGCCAAGGAGGCCGACCGGCAGCAGGTCAACACGTTCGTACGCGACTCCGGTGGCACCTTCGACGGCTACGCCGACTTCGACCTAGCGGTACGGGACCCGGACGACCCCACCCGCTACGCCGCCGCGTTCGACTCCGGTGACCATCTGCATCCCAACGACACCGGGATGAAGGCGTTCGCCGACGCGGTCGACCTCGCCAGCCTCGGGGTGGCCCGCGACTGCCCGTCGGCACGCGTCCGGCTCACCCCGTACCGCCCGGACCTCCAGGTCGGCCACGCCACGGAGATCACCGCGACGGTCACCAACGCCGGCCCCAAGGCGGTCGACCGGGTCAGCAGCACCCTGCGCCTCCCGGAAGGCTGGAGTGCCCGGCCGGAAGGGGAGACGGGACTCGGCTCCCTGGCTCCCGGCGCGCGTTCCACCATCACCTGGAGAGTCACCCCGGCCGCCGGAACGGCCTGGGGGGCGTACGACATCGGCGTCCACACCTCCTATCGGCAGGCCGGGCGGGTGCGCCACGACGCCGACACCGTGGCCGCCGACGTCACCCCCGTCCCGTCCCCCGTGCAGCCCCCCTACAGCACGTTCGCCACCACCGACGACGCCCAATACGCCCAGAACGGCGACCAGTTCGCCCTCTGGGCGGGCGGTCAGGACCTGTCCGGCTCGAAGGACGAGAAGGCCGTGATCCACGTGCCGGACGCCGTGCCCGCCACGGGCGCCGTCACCGCCCGCCTCGTCTCCCAAACCGGCAGCGGGCCCTCCGCCAAGGCCGGGATCGCCGTCGCGAACGACCTCACCGCCCCGGAGAAGGGCGGCTACGCGGTCCTCACCATGTCCAGGAACTACGGCGTCGAGTTCATGACCGACAGCGACGGCGACGGGCATCTCGACACCTGGGCCGGGGGCGGCGCCTCCTACCACCCGGCCCGGCTGAAGCTCGTCCGCGACGGCACCGCCTACACCGCCTACGCGCGCACCGACACGGGCGCCTGGCAGCAGATCGGCACCGCCACCGTGCCGTCCGCCGCCGACGGCCCCCTCGACGCCGGGATGGTCGTGAGCGCCGTCAACCTCGACCACCCCGGCCAGAGGACCACGGCCCTCCTCGACTCCTTCTCGATCACCGGCTGAGCCCTTTCCGATCACCGACTGAGAGGCATTTCCGTGTCGTTAAGCCGCAGAAGATTCGTGACCACGGCCTCCGGGCTCGGCGCGGGCGTACTGCTCGCCCCGCCGGGCACCGCCCAGGCCCTCACCAGCGGTGACGCCGGGGGCGGCAGCCCGGACTACGAGGCCACCCAGCCATCCCTCGACACCCACCCCGTACCCCGCTGGTACAAGGACGCCAAGTTCGGCATCTTCATCCACTGGGGCGTCTACTCCGTACCCGCCGGCTCCGCCCGCCAGATGGCCGCCGAGTGGTACCTCTGGTACCAGAGCTTCGACACCGACCCCACCTGGAAGTACCACCGCGACACCTACGGCCAGGACTTCCTCTACGACGACTTCATCCCGCAGTTCACCGCCGAGAACTACGACCCGGACGCCTGGGTGCGGCTGTTCGAGCAGGCGGGCGCCGAGTACTTCGTCCTCACCAGCAAGCACCACGACGGATTCGCCCTGTTCCCCAGTGAAGTGACGGACCGCCACGCGGGAAAGTACGGACCGAAGCGAGACCTCGTCGGCCCCCTGATGGCGGCCGCCCGCAGACGCGGCACCGTCCGGCCCGGCCTCTACTACTCGCTCGGCGAGTTCTTCAACCCGGCGATCGGCCGGCCCATGAAGAACTTCTACACCGGCCAGGAAGTCCCGATGCTCGGCTACAAGCCGGTCGACGACTACATCGGGGACTACGAGCTAAAGCAACTGCAGGAGATCACCGACCGGTACGACCCGGACCTGCTGTGGGCGGACGGCCAGTGGTTCCGCCCCACCGACAACCCGCCGTGGCGCAGCGAAGAGGCGCTGGCCCACTACTACAACCAGGCCAAGAACCGCAGGAAGCCCAAGGGTGTCGTGGCCAACGACCGCTTCGACACACACTACGACTTCACCACCTACGAGCAGCGCACCAACCCCACCATGGACCCGCAGAAGTGGGAGTGCTGCATCACCATGGGCTACTCCTGGGGCTACAACAAGTTCGAGATCGAGGAGGACTACAAGACCTCCGAGTTCCTCGTCCATCTGCTCACCGACGTCACCAGCAAAAACGGCAACCTGCTCCTCAACATCGGGCCAAGACCGGACGGCACCATCCCGGACGTCATGCAGCGGCGGCTGCGGGACATCGGCGCCTGGCTGGACGTCAACGGGCCCGCGATCTACGGCTCGACGCCCTGGGTGCGGGCCGAGGAGGAGGGCAGCCCGCTCGGCATCCGGTACACGGTCACCCCCGGGAAGTTCAACATCATCGTGCTGGGTGCCCCCGGCGGCACCCTCTCCGTGCCCGCCGACATCCCGATCTCGGCCACCTCGCGGATCCGGCTGCTCGGCCACGACAAGCTCCTGCGCTGGACCCGTTCGGACGGCAAGGTCCACATCAGCGTCCCGGACACCCTGCCCAGCGAGCTCGCCAACACGTTCACCGTCGACTGGGAGCGGTGAACGCATGGGTACCAAGAACACGGACGCCCTGGGGCCCACCCTCACCGTCACCACCGAACCCGCCGACCCGTCCGGCGGCGACGCGGTCACCGCCACCGCGGTCCTCGTCAACGACTGCCCGTTCCCGCTCCGCGGCACCGTCCTGTACCTCGTGGACCCCGGCGCGACGACCGCGGCGCGCACCATCCCGCTCGGTGACCTGCGCCGGGGCGCGAAGGTCACCCGCAGCTGGCGCACGTCGATGCCGGCCGACGTCGCCGGGGACGTGGCGTTCACCGCGCACGCCCTCTTCGACGTGGACGGACGCAGCGCCGACTGCGCGCGGGCCGCGAAGACCGTCACCGTGCCCTACGAACCCAACGGGGTGCGCGACCCGTACAAGCCCTTCGACACCACCGCCACCACCGAGGGCGCCCGATTCGGCCAGTTCGGGAGCCAGTTGGTGATCTGGGCGGGTGGCCGCGACCTCTCCGGCGGTACCGACGAGAAGGGCGGCATCCTGCTGCCGGGGGCCGCCGCCGCATCGAGCGTGGTGCAGGTCAAGACGGTCAGCCTCACCGGGAGCGACAATCCCACCGCCAAGTACGGGATCGCCGTCGCGAACGACCTGACGGCGCCGGCGAAGGGCGGCTACGCCGTGCTCACCATGTCGAAGTCGTACGGCGTGGAGTTCATGACCGACAGCGACGGCAACGGGCACCTCGACACCTGGGCCGGCGGCGGCGCCTCCGCCCACCCGGCCTGGCTGCGCCTGGTCCGCTCCGGCACCACCTACACCGCGTACTCCACCACCAACGGCCTCGCCTGGACCGAGATCGCCAGCGCGACCGTGCCCTCCGCGAACGGCGCCCTGGACGCCGGCGTGGTGGCCAGCGCCGTGAACCTCAACTACCCCGGCACGACGGTCCGGGCCGTGTTCGACCACTTCACCGTGGAGGAGTCGTGAACGCCTACCGCCCCGAGGAGGACTTCCTCCCACCGCCCGTCTCGCTCACCGTCACCCCACCCGCACCCGAGCCGGGCAAGGCCGTGACCCTGACGGCCACCCTCACCAACACCACCAGGATCGCGCTGCGCGGCACCATGCTCTATCTCGCCGTGGACGACACCGAGGAACCGGACAGCCTGGGCAGCCTCGCGCCCGGACGGTCGGTGACCCGCACCTGGCGGACCCGGCTCGCCGACGACGCCGAGGGCCGGATCGTGTTCACCGCGCACGCTCTCTTCGACGTGCACCGGCACGGCTCCGACTGCGCCCGCGCCGCCTCCTCCGTTCTGCTGCCGTACCGCTCACTGCCCGGGGCCTTCGACAACGCGGGGATCGCCTCCGACGACGCCCTCACCGTCGCCAACATCGACGGCTCGAACTCCAGTCTGTCCGCCGAGGCGCTGGCGTCGGTGGGACTGACCCCGGGCGCCACGGTCACGTACGGCGGGGTGACGTTCACCTGGCCGGACATCCGGCCTGGATACAGGGACAACGTCGTCTCCGCGGGCCAGAGCGTGCTGCTGTCCGGCTCCGGCTCCGGCTCCCGGCTGACCTTCCTCGGCACCAGCACCTGGGGCGAGGGCAAGGGCGACGGCAAGGTCGTCTACGCCGACGGCACCGAGCAGGCGTTCTCCGTCGCCGTCCCCGACTGGTACGGGACGAGCCCCTCCGCCGTGGTGGTGCTGCCCTACCGCCACATCACCACCGGCCGGGACGACACCCCCGTCAGCCTGTTCACCTTCGGCGTGGACCTGGCGGCCGGCAAGGAACTGCGCTCCCTGGTCCTGCCCCACGTCAGCGACGGCCTCCAGTCGGGCGTACCCGCCCTGCACATCTTTGCCATGACGATCAACTGAGCTCTGCCGGAAGGACGTTCATGCACGACAACCGAGGCGACCTCGGCATCACAGGTGTCACCCGCAGACGGATCCTCACGGGTGCGGTCGCGCTGGGCGGCGCCGCGCTGCTGGCCCGCCCGCAGGGTGTCTACGCGGCCGTCGGCGCCCTGTTCGACACCGCTCCCGCCGCAGCCGCGCTGAAGCGTCTGCTTCCCGACCACCACCGGCAGCTCACCCTGCGGGCCGTCGACGACGACACCGACCGCTTCCGGGTCACCGGCCGGGACGGGCACATCACGGTGGAGGGCACCAGCCCCGCCGTACTGCTCGCCGGTTTCCACACCTACTTGCGGCGCACCGCGCACGCCTCCGTCTCCTGGACCGGCGAGCAGCTGAACCTGCCGCGCACCCTCCCCGCGCCCGCCGAGGAGATCACGGGAACGGCCAACGTGCCGCACCGCTTCGCCTTCAACGACACCAACGAGGGCTACACCGGCGCCTACCGCAACTGGGACGCCTGGCAGCACGAGCTGGACGTGCTGGCCGTGCACGGAGTCAACCGGGTCCTCGTCTACATCGGCGGCGACGCGGTGTACTACGACACCTTCCGCCGCTTCGGCTACTCCGACGCCGCGCTGCGCGCCTGGATCCCGACTCCCGCCCACCAGCCCTGGTGGCTGCTGCAGAACATGTCGGGCTTCGGCGGACCGGTCTCCCGGCAGCTCATCGAACGGCGGGCCGAGCTCGCGCGGAAGATCGTCGACCGGATAAGTGACCTGGGCATGACGCCGGTCCTGCCGGGCTACTACGGCACCGTCCCGGACGACTTCGTGGCGAAGCACGGCGGGGACGCGGCGGTGGTGGCGCAGGGCGCCTGGGGCGCCTTCAAACGCCCCGACTGGCTCGACCCGCGCACCACGGCCTTCAGAGAGGTCGCCGACGCCTTCTACCGGGCCCAGACGGAACGGTTCGGCGCGAGCACGATGTACAAGATGGACCTGCTGCACGAGGGCGGCAACCCCGGTGACGTGCCGGTGGGCGAGGCCGCGAAGGCCGTCGAGACGGCGCTGCAGAAGGCCCACCCGGGGGCCGTCTGGGCGATCCTCGGCTGGCAGACCAACCCGTCCAAGGCGCTGCTCGACGGCGTCGACAAGAGCCGGATGCTGATCGTGGACGGTCTGTCGGACCGCTACACCACCGTCACCGACCGGGAGAGCGACTGGGGCGGCACCCCGTACGCCTTCGGCAGCATCTGGAACTTCGGCGGCCACACCCCGATTGGCGCCAACGCCCCGGACTGGGTGGAGCAGTACCCCAAGTGGCGGGACAAGGAAGGCAGTTCGCTCGCCGGGATCGCGGCGATGCCGGAGGCCGCCGACAACAACGCACCCGCCCTCGCCCTCCTCACCGACCTGGCCTGGACGCCCGGCACCGTCGACCTGGACGACTGGTTCGCCGCGTACGCCCTCTCCCGCTACGGCGGCCCCGACCGGCACGCCGCCGCGGCCTGGCAGACGATCCGCGACACCGCGTACAACATGTCCCGCGCGGACTCCTGGAGCGAGGCACCCGACGGCCTGTTCGGCGCCCGTCCGAGCCTGACGGCGAACAAGTCCGCCGCCTGGGGCCCGGAGAAGGACCGCTACGACACTACGGCCTTCGACGCGGCACTCACCGAACTCCTCGCCATACGCGCCGAGTTGAGGGACAGCTCGGCCTACCGGTACGACGTCGTCGACGTGGCACGGCAGGTCCTGTCCAACCGCAGCCGTGTCCTCCTGCCGCAGATCAAGGGCGCGTACGAGGCCGGGGAGAAAGCCCTGTTCGGCAGGCTGACCGAGACCTGGCTGGACTGGATGAACCTCCTCGACGACCTGCTGGCGGCCTCCGGCCCGCACCTGCTCGGGCGGTGGCTCGCCGACGCGCGCGCCTGGGGCGCCAACCGGACCGAGAAGGACCGCCTGGAATACGACGCCCGCTCCCTCCTCACCACCTGGGGCGGCCGCGCCAGCAGCGACGAGGGCCTGCACGACTACGCGAACCGGGAGTGGGCCGGGCTGGTCGGCGGCCTGTACCGCACCCGCTGGAAGACGTACTTCGACACGCTCGCCACTGGAAAGGACCCGGCGGCGATCGACTGGTTCGCCCTGGAGGACCGCTGGGCGAACGCGCACGAGACGCACCCGACCGAGCCCCACGGCTCCCCGTACGCCCTGGCCCGCCGCGTGCGCGACCTGCTCGCCGCCACTGCCCATCAGGCGGCCCTCACCGCGGAAACCAACCGGGGAGCGGTGGCCGAGGACACGCCCGCGACGGTGACGCTCACCTTCACCAACAGGAACGGGTTCGCGGCGGCACGCGGCGTGACCCTCTCCGTCACCGCCCCCGAGGGCATGGCGGTGAAGCCGCTCGATCCGGTGCGCACGGCGGCGGTGGCGTCCGGCGAAACGTTCGCCGCTCGCTTCGAGGTCTCTCTGGCAGGTGAGCCGACGGAACTGGTCGGCCGGGTCGTCGCAGCGGCGGCGTACGCGGGCGGCGGGAAGGCGGTCACGCCGGTACGGCTGGTGGCTGCGGCCGGGGTCAGCGACCCGTACCGTACGGTCTCCTACAACGACGCCGTGTTCGGCCAGGCTGGCAACGAGATCGCCGTCGAGGGCGCCGGGGCCGACCTGTGGGGCGACACCAACGAGTTCGGGGCGGTGTACCGGGCGGGCGCGTACGACGACGGAACCGTGGCCGAGGTCACGGTCACGTCCCAGGACGCGACCGGGGGCTGGGCACGGGCGGGCCTCGTCGTCCGCAACGACCTGGGCGCTCAGGGGAGCGCGGGCTATGTGAACCTGGCGGTCACGCCGTCCAACGGCTGCGCGCTGAGCTGGGACGCCGACGGTGACGGCCGTTTCGACTCGATCGCGCTGTCGGGCTCCTTCACCGCGCCGGTGCGGCTGCGGCTGACCCGGTCCGGCGCCTCGTACACCGGGGAGGCCAGCACGGACGGCGTCACCTGGACGACTGTGGGCACGGCCACGCCGGGAGGCCCGGCCGCCGCACAGGACGTCGGGGTCTTCATGACCGCGGCCAACGGCTGGAACGGCGCACGGGGCATCGCCACGTTCGACGGATTCACGGTGGCCTGATCTCTGTGCCCGCGACACCCGCAGTCAGCACGCCCAGGCGGAAGCTCGGCCACAAGACGACGGCCCGGCCTTGCCGGACGACACCTGCCTCAGCATGGTCGTCCGCAGCCCGCAGCCCGCCGCCTGGGACTGCGGCCGCTGGCATAGCACGACCACGCTTCTGACGGCCTCTGCCAAGCGGGGTCTTGCTACCAGTGGTCGCAAGACCCCGTGCCCCACGCTGGTTTAGAGACAATGCCGTGAAGGCCTTGACCCTAGGCCGGGTAGTTAGGGCCCGAGGTCGAATCCGGCGCGTCCATGCATCTGTCTCATGATCCTCTTGGTGCGGGTGTTGACGCCTTCGGTGCGGCCATTGTGGTAAGGCAGCGTGAGACCGTCTCCCGGCTCGGATTCGGCACCATGCGTCTGACCGGCCCCGGCACCTGGGGCCACCCCGAAGACTTCACTACCGCGGTCTCCGTGCTGCGCCAAGCGGTCAACGCCTACGGCATCACGCACATCGACACCGCCGACGCCTATGGTCCACACACGGCTGAAGCCCTCATCCGGCATGCCCTGTATCCGTACCCGGATGACGTGCTCGTCGCCACGAAGGTCGGCATGATCCGCCCCGCGCCCAACGTCTGGGCTCCGCACGGCCACCCGGGCTATCTCCGGGCCTGCGTCGAGGCGAGCCTGCGCCGACTGGGCCGTGAGCGGCTGGATCTCTGTTACCTGCACCGCATAGACCCAGATGTGCCGATCGAGGACCAACTCGGCACGCTGCAAGCCCTCAAGGGCGAGGGCAAGATCGGGCACATCGGTCTGTCCAAGGTCACGTCCGAGGACATTCGCCTCGCGGGCAAGTACATCACCGTAGCCGCGGTACAGAACGTCCTCAACGTGAGGGACCACTTCGACCCGGCTCTGGAACTCTGCCGGGACCTCGGCATCCCATACGTGGCGTACCGGCCGCTCGACGCGGGCAGCCTTGTGCGCGGCCCCGGACTTGAGGCATCCCTTTCCTGGCTGCTTCAGCTCGGACCGCACGTTGCCCCCATTCCCGCAACCAGCCGGCTCTGCCATCTCGCCGAGATCGTCAGCGCCGTCGGCGCCGGCGGGAGGCCGTGATGTCAGCAGTCACCCAGGCCATCGCCGCTCCCCGAATACGGGCCCCGTACGAGAACTGGCGGCCACCGGTGATCGGCGTCTCTCTTCTGGTGCCGGTCGGAGCCGATTGTCTCGCCGTCGCCGACCTGCGGGGCATGCTCATGCTGCCCGGCGGGGGCGTGTACGAGAGGCAGACGCCGGAGGCTGCCGCCCATCGCGTCCTCTCCGGTCCCCCGGGCGGGCTTCGGCTGCTGCGTCGCGTCGCCGTGGACTGGGTACAGACGCGGCGCAGGAAGGTCATCACGCACGTACTGGCGACTGCGCCTATGACCCGCGAGGCCGTCGGACACCTGATCTACCGCGATCCGCGGGCAACAGTGCGTGTGCTGCCCACCGTGCGCGTCATCGACGACCTTCCCACTCAGGGACGGCTACGGGTCCTAGTCGGGCTGCAGGCCCTCGCCACCGGCGAGACGGCCTACATCGAAGGAGGCGTTGTACTTCCCTCCGCACCACCAAACCTCACCCCAGAGTGGTGGGGGCAGAGGTCGCCCGGCACATGAAGGCGTGCCGGGCCGCCTCTGTTTCCGTCACCTGCGCAACAAGCCTCGGCGTTTCGGCCAACTCGCGTCACGTCGGAGGCCGTCCAGCACTGCGACCACGCGTTCGACGCCTTGAGATTCCGGGCCCTGCCCTTCGTCCGGAATCGAGCGCGTTCGACTCGCTCCCCGTCTCGTTGAGCCTGACACCGCCGGACCAACCAGGTGCGGCGCGGACCCCTGAAGAGGCATGCAGGTGACCGTGACCGACACCTCGCCCAAAGATTCCACGCCACCCCCTCCACCTCCGGCCACCATCAGCTTTGAGGGGAAGCACGGCAAGAACCCGCTGGCAGAGGCCAGTTTTGCGAAGATGTGCGGCCGGCTTCCGTCCGTGTTGGGGCACACCGCCCGCATGGCCTGGGCCGTGGACCGGCCCGCCGTCATGCTGCTGCTCACCTGCCAGTTCCTCGCGGGAGCCGCGGCCGCCATGGTCCTCGCGTTCACCGCGAAGGCCATGACGCATATCCTCGGAGCCGGCGTCGTCTCCGAACACCTGCATGCCGCCCTGCCCGCTCTCATCGTCGTCACGGCGGCCGCGGCGGTCGGCCGAGTCAGCAGCGCTTTATCCTCCTACGCCGACGGGCGGATCACCCCACTGCTGATGACCGAGGCGGACGTCGCCCTGGTGTCCGCGGTGTGCCGCGTCGAAGCCTCCGCATACGGGGAGGACGGCTTCTCCGACCGGCAGGAAGCCGCCGAGGTCGGCGTCACACGCACACGGATGATGGTGCAGGACGCCCAGCGCTTCATGACCGCCGTCGTCCGCATGATCGCCGCGGGCAGCGTCATCACGGCGCTGCACTGGATGATGCTGCCGCTGCTGCTGCTCGCCGTCCTCCCCGCCGGCATGGGAGCCGTGCTGTCCGCGCGCGTCGACTACGAGACCCACTACGCCAACGTCGGCGACCGCAACGTGCGGGCCATGATGCGCTGGTGGGCCACTTACTCCCGTTACGGCGACGAGGTCCGTGCGAACGGCATGACCAGCTACCTCGTCTACTGGTACCGGGCCCTGTCCGATCGCATCGACGAGCGCACCCTCACCGCCGCGCCCCGCATGCTGCGCATCGTCCTTGCGAGCAGCGCCCTCGGCGGGGTGTTCCTGCTCGGTACCTGGGCCACCCTCGCCTGGCTCGCCACCACCGGCCGCGTCGCCCTCCCGGTCGCGGCCACCGCGGTGGTCGCCGTCCAGACCACCCTGGCCGCGCTCTCGCAGTTCGTCATCCACGGCGCCGCGATGTTCCACACCTCGCTGTACCTCGCCGACATGCGTTCCTTCCTCGACATGGCCGCCGAACGAGTCCCCAAGCGCGGGGAGCTGACCATCTCCGAACGGGTAGAGGAGATCCGTCTCGACGAGGTCGTGTACCAGTACCCCGGCACGGAGGAGCCCGCCGTCGACGGAGTCTCACTCACCCTGCGCCGGGGCGAGATCCTGGCCATCGTGGGCGAGAACGGCTCGGGCAAGTCCACCCTCGCCAAGCTCATCACCGGCATCCTGCTCGCCGACAAGGGCCGTGTCCTATGGGACAGCACCGACCTGGCCGAAACCCGTCCTGACTCCCTTTGGTCCCGTACTGCCCTCGTCCCGCAGAACTTCGCCTGCTGGCCCCTGCGGGCCCGCGAGAACATCACTCTCGGGCAGCCCAAAACCTTCGACGACGGGCCCGTGTGGGCAGCCGTCGACGCCGTCGGCATGCGGAAGGCGGTCGAGAAACTGCCCAAGCAGCTCGATACCCTGCTCGCCAAAGAACTCTTTGGCGGCGCCGAGCTGTCCGGAGGCCAGTGGCAGCGGCTCGCGTGCGGCAGGGCCCTGTACCGGCAGACCCCGCTGCTGATCCTGGACGAGCCCACCTCGCAGATGGACCCGCGCGGCGAGCACCAGATCTTCCTTGAGATCAAGCGCATCGCCGCCGAGCGCATGACAATCGTCGTAACGCACCAGCTCGAGAACACCCGCCTCGCAGACCGGATCCTCGTCATGCGTGACGGCCGCATCATCGAACAAGGCCGCTACGACGAACTTGCATACGGGAACGGCTTGTTCGCTGAACTCCTTGCCCTGGCCAAGGACCGCTGACCGAGAGGCATGACGGCGGGGCGTCGACCCCGCCGTGCTTCATCAGCGAAAGACCGCGGATGCGGTCTGACGTGGTGAGACGCTGACCTGCGTGCCCGCCTGATTCCCGCTACTTCCCATTGAGCGCTGCGCAATCGGGCACGCAGGAAGCACATGCGACCTTCTCCCCGTTCGAGCCGGATGCCGGAAGATCCCTACCCGAGACCCGCGTCATCCGTCCACAACCGCCCGAGACAGAGCGACCAGCGGGCAGAATGGCCTCATGACAAAACTGTCCGCACGGTCGGTCCGTCGTGCCTCCTCTGGTTCAGTGCTGTCGTTGTGGTCACAGGACTCTGTGCTGTCGATCGGCTCAGTGGGATCGGTGCTGTCCGTGGGGTCCGTCGGTTCGGCCTTGTCAGTGGGCTCGATCGGAAGCGCCCTGTCGGTCGGCTCGATCGGTTCCTCCCTGTCGCTGATCTCAACCGGCTCGTGGCTGAGTACGGGATCGTTGTTTTCCGCGCAGTCGCGGTGGTCGGTGCTGTCCTGGCGTTCCTCTCGCGGTTTCCTGGCCGTGGGAGCGGTAGGGGCAGCAACCGGAGGCGCCCTGCTGTTGGCCCAGATGCTGCACAAGGCCGATACCGGCACCGGATGACTCTGATCAGGTTGAGGGGTTATTTCGCTCGGCGTTCAGACCGGAATGAGTGCTTGGTCCCGTGATGCAGGGGCGCGCCGGAAGACGGTGACCTCGCTGGCGAGGCTGCTTCCTTACGTCGAGATTCCCGGCGGTTCGTCGGGACTTCGCTGCGCGCCCTGTAGGCCACTGGCCGGAGCCTCTCGGAGCGACCCAACACGCACTCACTGCTGATGTCTTGCCGAGTGGCGGCCGGCCTGGGCTCGCGCCGAGCGAGGTGACCTCACCTCGTGACAAGTTGTGTCTAGCCTCCCTGTTTCGCTTCGAGCGGCTGAGCCTGTCTGAGCGGGTGTGCAGTGGTGGTTTCGGTTGCTCGTTGTCGGCGGGCATGGCCGTAGCCCGACGCGCGGGTCGGGTGCTCCGGGGTTCCTCGGGTTGTGAGCGGGCAGGGGCGGCGTCGTGGTTTAAGTGGCTGGCCGGGGTAGGGCCGTGAGGCGGATGAATGCGCTGGTCAGCTCGTTTCGCCAGGGCCAGGTTGCGGAGATGCGCAGGTGGAGGCGTCGACCGCCCCGGGTGATGCGGGCGGCTGCGTGCAGCAGCCGGTAGCGGAGCTTCCTCGGTTCGGCGGTGGCCAATTCGCCGTCCAGTAGCAGTGTTTGAGTCCAGGCGAGCAGGTCGACGCCGGTCAGGGCCAGCTCCAGCCAGGCGGCGTTGATCTGGAAGTGGCGGGAGGGGAAGCGGCCGAGGCCGGTGGTCTTGCCCTTGCGGATGCGGTCCTCGACGCGGGCGTGTGCGCGATGGCGGACCTCCAGGTGCTGCAAGGAGCCCTCGCCGTAGGGGGTGTCGGTGAGGAAGACCTGGTGGCGCATGCCTTCGTCCAGGTCGAAGAGCGATAGCTGGGCGCCGGGCGCTGTCACGTTGGCTGACCGGGTGGGATGATCTTCTGGTTGATCATGCTGGGAGGGGGTCGTCCGTGGGGAGCGCGTCACCGTCGTACAGGGGGCACCGGTACCCGGTCGAGGTGATCTCGCACTGTGTGTGGCTGTACTTCCGTTTCCCGCTCAGCTTCCGCGAGGTCGGGGAGCTGATGCTCCAGCGCGGGGTCATGGTCTCCTACGAGACGGTGCGCCGCTGGTGCGCCAAGTTCGGCCAGGCCTACGCGAACGGACTGCGCCGCCGCCGGCCCCGGCCCGGAGACAAGTGGCACCTGGACGAGGTGTTCGTCAGGATCAACGGGGAGCTGAAGTACCTGTGGCGGGCTGTCGGCCAGGACGGCAACGTCCTCGGCATCCTCGTCCAGATCCGGCGGGACAAAACCGCCGCCCGACGCTGCTTCCGCAGGCTGATGAAGAAGACCCGGTCGGTGCCGCGGGTGGTCGTCACGGACAGGCTGCGTTCCTACGGTGCGGCCCACCGCGAGGTCATGCCCTCCGTCGAGCGCCGCTCCCACAAGGGACTGAACAACCGGGCGGAGAACAGCCACCAGCCCACCAGGCAGCGTGAACGCGCGATGAAGGGCTTCCGCAGCACGGGCGCGGCCC